>NZ_JAGGPD010000007.1 GCF_018613995.1 Microbacterium sp. ISL-103
GTCGGCGCGGGCAACGCGTTCGTCGCAGAAGCCAAGCGCCAACTGTTCGGCACGGTCGCGATCGACCTGCTCGCGGGCCCGAGCGAGGTCGCCGTCATCTCCGACGAGACCGCCGACCCGGTGCTGGTGGCCGCCGACCTGCTGGGGCAGGCCGAGCACGGGCCGAACTCTCCCGCAGCGCTCATCACGACATCCGAAGAGCACGGTCATGCCGTGATCGCCGAGATCGAGCGTCAGCTCGAGACGCTGGCCACCGTCGACATCGCCGGTGCCGCCTGGCGCGACTACGGAGTGGTCACCGTCGCGAAGGACCGCGAGACGGCCGCTGCGCTCATGGACGATCTCGCCCCCGAGCATCTCGAACTTCTCACGGCCGACGACGACTGGTACCACGAGAACCTGCGCAACTACGGCTCGATCTTCCTCGGGCCCTGGAGCACCGTCGCGTACTCCGACAAGGGGATGGCCGGTACGAACCACGTGCTCCCGACGGCCGGCGGAGCCAAGCACAGCGCGGGGCTCTCGGTCTCGCGCTTCCTGAAGCCGCTCACGTATCAGCGCATCAGCCGCGAGGCGACGCCCGAGCTCGCGAACGCGGTGCAGGTGATCTCGGACTCCGAGGGCATGGCCGCTCACAGCGCGACGGCGACCCTGCGGCTCGACCGTCTCGGGTGACGAGGCGTCTCCGGGCGGCCTGATCCGGTGCTGACGGGTAGGTCGGTGCCGGATGCCGGACCGAAGCTGGCTCCGACGGGTAGGTCGCTGCCGGATGCAGGACCAGAACACGGATGCAGGTCGAGATCGCCGATCTCGACCTGCATCCGTTGTTTCGTCCTGCATGTGTGCCGCGCTGAGCACGGCGACCGCGACTCAGAGGGCGGTGTAGCCGCCGTCGACGAGGTGGTAGCTGCCGGTGATGAAGCTCGCGGCGTCGCTGGCGAGGAACGCGATGAGGTTCGCGACCTCGTCGGCCTGGCCGAGGCGTCCGATCGGGTGCTTGCTGATCAGGAAGTCCTTCGCCTCGTCGCCCATGGTGGCAAGCAGCGGGGTGTCGATGAAGCCGGGGCCGACGGAGTTCACACGCACGCCCTGGGCGGAGTACTCGAGGGCGGCCGACTTGGTCATGCCGACGACCGCATGCTTGGCGGCGACGTAGGCGGGGGAGCCGGCGAAGCCGACGCTGCCGAGGATCGAGGCGATGTTGACGACAGAGCCGCCGCCGTTCGCGAGGATCGAGGGGATCTGCGCCTTCATGTTGCGGAAGACGGCGTTGAGGTTGATCGAGATGACCTTGTCCCAGGCCTCGTCGTCGTACTCGGCGGTGGGAGCGGATGCTCCGCCGATGCCGGCGTTGTTCACGCCGATGCGCAGCGGGGCGAGTGTGTTGGCGAGCTCGACCGAGCTGGCGATCCATGCGGTGTCGGTCGCATCGCCGACGGATGCCTCGGCGATGCCGCCGGCGGCGCGGATCTCGTCGACGACCGCGTTCGCGTTGTCCGCGTTGAGGTCGTTGACGACGACGGATGCGCCGTTCTGGGCGAGCAGCAGAGCGGTCGAGCGTCCGATTCCGCTGCCTGCTCCCGTCACGATCGCCGAGCGGTTCGAGACGTCGTACTGAGCCACGAGTGACTCCTCTTCCGGACGGTCGCGGTGCCGGGAGATCTTCTCGGACGGTCCGTCCTAGGGTTCCAGCCTACGCCTGTCCGGTCGAGATGGATGCGCGTGAATGGATCCCGTCGCGCATCGCTCATGCTCACTCCGCCGTCGAGGGGTTCCCTGCCGATACATCCCTCGTCAGGGACTCCCGCCGGGCTCCGCAGGCTCGGAGGATGGAGGTCATGCCCTCCGAACAGTCGCCCGCCCCGAGCATCACCCGCCGTCTGCTGCCGTCCGTGCTCCTGCTTCTGACGGTGTTCGGGCCGATCTCGATGGACCTCTACCTTCCCGCGCTGCCGGCGTTGACCGAGGAGCTCGGCGCGGTGACGTCTGTGGCTCAGCTCACGGTCACGGCCTGCCTGATCGGACTCGCAGCAGGCCAGCTGATCGCCGGCCCTCTGTCTGACAGGTTCGGACGCCGGGGAATCCTCCTGATCGGGATCGCCGCGTACATCCTCACCTCGGTACTGTGCGCGATCAGCCCCTCGATAGAGCTGCTGATCCTCGCTCGTCTCGTGCAGGGGCTCGCCGGCGGAGTCGGAATCGTGATCGCCACGGCGGCCGGCCGCGATGTCTTCGAGGGCAAGGCGCTCATCCGCTTCTACGGGCGCCTGACCGTCATCGGCGGGTTCGCAGCCATCGTCGGCCCCCTGCTCGGAGGCCTGCTGAACACCTTCACCGACTGGCGCGGACTGTTCGTGTTCCTCGCCGCCGTCGGCGTGGTGATTCTCGTCATCACGCTCCGGATGTTCGCGGAGACGCTTCCGGCGGATCAGCGCACCCGCGGAGGGTTCGGCCAGACTCTCCATGCGTACCGCACGCTTCTCGGCGACCGCGTGTTCGTCGGAGCAGTGCTGAATCAGGGATTCCTGTACGCGGCACTGTTCGCGTACCTCGCCGGATCCACGTTCGTGCTGCAGGACATCTACGGGCTCACGCCGCAGTGGTACGCCGCGGCGTTCGGGCTGAACTCCGCAGGCCACATGGTCTGCGGCTACCTCGCCGGTCGCACCGCGGAGCGCTGGAGCATTCACGGCACGCTCGTGGTGGGAGTGGTCGTCACCGGCCTGGGGGCGGTCGCACTTCTCATCGCGGGGCTCGAGCCGCTGCCGCTGTGGATCGTCATCGTGTCGTTGTTCGCACTGTCGAGCGGTGTTGCGGTCACCGCGCCTCCGGCGACCACGCTCGCGCTGTCGGGCTACCCGCAGATGGCCGGCACCGCATCGTCTCTGCTCGGGATGGTGCGGTTCGGGTTCGGGGGCATCGCCGCTCCGTTCGTCGGTGTGGCCGGTGCACTCAGCATCCTGCCGCTCGGCGTGACGACCGTCGTGACCGTGCTGCTCGCCGCGGCCGCCTGCCTGCTGCTGATGCGCAGGCGCACGCTCGCCATCACGCGATCGCCGGCGGCGTCGGAAGCCGCGGGGCCACACCGTCGCTGAGGTCGGTGAGCCCCCGGTGAACGCCAGGCCGGTGCTCGGATTCCGATCCGGCGGAGCGCTTCGAGGTCTCGACCGCTCAGGTCTCGCCCGCACGAAGGCTCTTGACATCCGCCCGACTCAGGCATAACGTACAACCAAATGGTTGCACAAAGAGAACTGAGCGAAGCGGAGGTCGACCGTGTGTTCCACGCATTGGCGACGTCGACCCGGCGCGACATCCTGCGCCGGACGATCGAGCGGGAGCAGTCCGTCTCGACTCTCGCCTCCGAATACGAGATGTCGTTCGCCGCGGTGCAGAAGCACGTCGCCGTGCTCGAAGCAGCGAATCTCATCGTCAAGCGCGCCGAGGGACGCGAGCGGCTCGTCCGCGCGAACCCCGAGATGATCGCCCGCGCCAGGGCGCTCCTCGCCCGATACGAAGAGCTGTGGCGGTCGCGCATCGCACGGCTCGATGAGCTGCTGGCCGAGCCGCCGGCATCCGCATCCGACACCACCACCGACACCACCGATGATTCACGAACCGAAGAAGGAGCCTGACATGCCCGTCACGGATGTCACCACCGATGCCGACAACCTCACCATGACCGTCGTCGCCGATTTCGCAGCGCCGGTCGAGCGGGTCTGGGCCGCGTACAGCGACCCGCGCCAGCTCGAGCGCTTCTGGGGTCCTCCCGGATGGCCGGCGACCTTCACCGCCTGGGACCACACGGTCGGCGGCAGGGCGAACTACACGATGAACGGCCCTCGCGGCGAGAAGGCCTCGGGCACGTGGGAGTTCCTGCGCATCGACGCACCCCACAGCTTCGAGGTGCTCGACTCGTTCGCCGACGAAGCGGGCAAGCCCCTCGAAGGATTCCCGTCGCAGCGCATGTCGTTCGCCTTCGAGTCCACCGCCGACGGCACGCGCATGGTCACGACCAGCCACTTCGACTCGGTCGAGGCGATCGAGCAGGTCGTCGAGATGGGTCAGGTCGAGGGTCTGAAGCTCGCGATGAGCCAGCTCGACGCCGTGCTGCAGGATCTCCGCGACTACGCGCAGGGCAAGGGCACGCAGGTCGAACTGCTCGACGACGTGCACGTGCGCATCACCCGTCTCGTCGAAGGACCGCGCGAGCTGGTCTGGCGCGCGCATAACGAGCCCGATCTCATGAAGCAGTGGCTGCTCGGACCCGACGGCTGGGTCATGACCGAGTGCGTCGTCGCCACCGAGGTGGGCCAGACCTACCGCACCTCGTGGGCGCCGGTGGGGGACACCGAGGGGCAGCCCTTCGGCTTCGAGGGTGAGGCGCTGCTCATCGACGCGCCTCGTCGTTCGGTGCAGACCGAGCGGATGATCGGGATGCCGGTCGAGACGCTCAACGACCTGAACCTCTATGAAGAGGATGGCGCGACGCTCATCACCCTCTACATCGAGTACCCCGACAAGGAGACGCGCGACATGATCCTCGCCACCGGCATGGCCGACGGCATGGAGACCTCGTACGCACGTCTCGAGCGGGAGCTGCTCGCGGTCTGAGATCCGCAAATCCGGAAGACCGGTCGGTTCCCTCGGGGATCGGCCGATCTTCTGCTGTCGCCGGCGCAGAGTTCCGGAGTTATGGAGCGGAAGGAGTGCCGACCTCGCGCCGCCGAGTGCGCGTCGACCAGATCGCCAGGGCGATGAGCACCGGCTGGAAGAAGAGTCGGACGAATCGCTTCATGTCGGTGTCGAGGCCGAAGGCGTCACGGTGCTCCGCCCACTGCGCGATGTTGCCGGGGAAGACGGCGACGAAGAACAGCGCCGCGAGCACACCGACCAGGCCGCGACGCTTGCGTGCGACGAGCAGAGCGGCGCCGAGTCCGACCTCGACGACTCCCGAGGCGAGCACGGTCACGTCAGGATCCAGCGGCACCCAGTCCGGCACCTGTGCCTGGAACTCGTCGCGCGCGAACGTCAGATGCGAGACGCCCGCGAAGACGAGGAAGGAACCGAGGAAGATCCGACCGATGGTGCGTGCGACATTCTTCTTCGACATGGTGCGAGTGTACGCGGGGTCTTCGGGCCGACGGCCGTCAGATCAGGCGGCGGAGCGCGTCTTCGAGCGAGATGCCCTGAGCGGTCGCGCGGTCGGAGAGCCGAGCGTGCTCGTCTCCGCTCAGCGCGATCTTCAGCTCGATCGGGTCGGCGACGGGCTCGTCGTCGAGGCCGTCGAAGAGGTCGGATGCCTCGGCCCAGAGCGGCTCGTCGGCGGTCGATGACGCAGCGGATGCCGCGGGGGCGGGGGGCTCGGGGTCGGCGGTCCCGGCGATCAGAGCGGCATCTGCTTCGAGGGCGTCCGCCCACGCCGCGTCGTCGTCGTTCGAGTCCGCCCGGCCCGCAGCGGCGGCGATCGGTGCGGATGCCGCCACGGCTGCCCCGGCATCCGTAGCCATGGTGAATCCGGGCCCTCGGCGAGGTTCCTGCTTCGCCTGGTAGGCCTTGGCCGCGGCGTTCGCGCGCTCGTCGGCGGCCTCGTTCAGGGGGTGACCGGCGTGGCCCTTGACCCACGAGAACTCGACGTCGCGACCGCGGATCGCCTCGTCGATGCCCTCGAGCAGGTCGCGGTTGAGCACGGGGCCGCCGTCGGACTTGCGCCAGCCCTTGCGCTTCCACCCCGGCATCCACTTCGTCACCGAATCGATCACGTAGCGGCTGTCGCACTCGATCATCAGCTTCTCAGAGATGCCGGCCGTCGCCACCAGGAGTTCGAGCACTGCCCGCAGCTCGCCCTGGTTGTTGGTGCCGTGCGGGGAACCGCCCGCGGCCCAGTTCGCGTCGTCGATGTACCAGGCCCAGCCGTTGGGGCCGGGGTTGCCCAGGGCGGAGCCGTCTGCGGCGGCGGTGATCGTCATCCCTCAACCGTAGCCGCGCCCGGCGACAGCGCCCGCCGTCGTCGTTTCGCATCGCCTCCGCTCCCGACATAGTGTGGGTCGATGCCTTCCGACATCACTTGGGAATCCTGGGTCGGCACCGCTGCGACGATCGCCGCAGTGATCGTCATCGCCGCCATCGCACTCGCACTCCTCGCACTGGTCGCCGCTCTCGTCAGTCGTCGCGTGCCGTGGGTGCGTGATCTCGCCAGGCGGGTGCGCTCCGCGATGATCGCGACGACGACGGTCGTCTCGATCTGGATCGCGGGGGCGATCTCCGAGCCGTCGGCGCAGGGCTGGTGGCCGGCCGTCTCGCGGTTGTTCCTCATCGCCACGATCCTCACCGGCTCCTGGCTGCTCGCCGCCTCCGTCTCGTTCGGCTTCGAACGGCTGATCGCCCGTGAAGAGAGCGTCCTCATCGGGCCCGAAGCCCGCCGCCGCCGCACCCAGCTGCTCGTCATCCACCGGCTCGTGCTGGTCACGATCGCCGTGCTCGCGCTGGGCGCCGTGCTGTTCACCTTCCCCGAGATGAGGGCCGTCGGGACGAGCCTCCTCGCCTCAGCCGGCATCGTGAGCATCATCGCCGGCCTCGCCGCTCAGTCGATCCTCGGCAACCTGATCGCCGGAGTGCAGGTCGCGTTCACCGATGCGATCAAGGTCGGTGACGTGGTGGTCATCCAGGGGGAGTGGGGGCGGATCGGCGAGATCAACCTCTCGTACGTGGTCGTCTACATCTGGGACGAACGGCGCCTCGTCGTGCCCTGCAACTACTTCACGACCACGCCGATCGAGACTTGGACGAGGCGCTCCGACAAGATCCTCGGCACGGTCTATCTGGACCTCGACTGGCGGGTGCCGATGGACGAGCTGCGGGCGGAGTTCCAGCGCGTCGTCGAGGCATCGCCCGCCTGGGACGGCCGGTCGCTCGATGCAACCGTCACCGATGCTCAGGGCGGGTTCATCACCGTGCGACTCGTGATGTCGGCGAAGGACTCGGCAGACCAGTGGACGCTGCGGTGCGAGGTGCGCGAGCGCATCATCGGCTGGCTGCAGCGCGAGCACCCCGAAGCGCTACCGCGAACGAGGGTCGATATCGAGGCTTAGGAACGCGGCACGCCGCTGCCCGGGGCGAACTCAGGCTTCGTCCGGTGCTGTGTCCCGGTCGAAGTCGTCCTCCGGTTCACGGTTCTCGGTCGAGAACGCCTCGGGTGCCGGCGGTGCGACGGGGAAGGCGACCGAGCTGATCGACGCGCCGGCACCGAGTCCGAGACCGAGCGACAGCGGGTCGACGGTGGGCGCCGTGTCGAGCACCTCGGACTCCGAACGCTCGAGCGGTTCGGAGGGCAGAGTCCACTGGTTCTCTTCGTCGTCGGAGCGCTGCTGGAAAAGTCCCATGGGTCCCATTCTGATCCTGCCGAACGACAGGAACGCCGGATTCACACCGGATTGATCGGTTCAGGCAGACGGGGTGATGCGACGGAACGTGAAGTACCCCGCGACATGGCCATGATTGACGACGCCGGTTCCGCTGCTCAGCATGCGTGCCGAGGTCGTCGCCCCCGACTCGACGAACGTATAGCCGGTGTGCTCGAGGCGCCAGCCGATGCGTTCGACCTCGCTGAGGAAGTAGCCGACGTGGTCATCGCTCACGAAGTCGTTCTCTGACGAGCCCCACGACGACGGCTGCCCGGTGAGCCGGCTGACCTCGGTCGGCAGGTGCAGCACCACATCGCCTCGGTCGTACGCATCGCGTGACAGCTGCAGCAGGCGCGTGGCCTCTTCGCTCGTGGGCATGGTGTTCCTCCTCGTGTCGTCGTCCCATCCTGCGTGATGGCGGCCTGTCGTCGTGGTTGCCCCGCCCTGCGACGCGCAGTCTCAGGCGGATGCTTCGCGCACGGCGTCGACGAGCTGTCGCCATGGGCCGTCGAGCGCCGAGTCGGGCAGCTCGCGCTCACGCTCCTCTGAGGGGGTGCGCACCCGGATCAACCAGACGAAGCGGTCTGCACCGGTGTCGGTGTCTGTGTCGGCATCCCACGGGCAGCTGTCGATCATCGCGATCCAGTGGTGCGTCTCTGCGGGGTCGGGCTCGACCCGCCACTTGCGACGGATGCCGGCGATGCCGCCCGTGCGCACCACCGCGATGATGACCTGCGGATCAGTCGGTGGAGGGGACTCGCTCATCTGCATAGACTCCCACGGTCGTCCACGCGCGTCGAGCGGCTGCGGCGGTGGTCTCGTCGATGGCGGAGGCCGCGGCGAGGGTCGCGTCAGCGAAGTCGGTGAAGTTGGCGGTGCTCGACAGGCCTCCCGTGAGCGCCCGGTACCAGACGGTGCCCGCGGTCTCCCACGCGTTGCCGCCGAGGTCGATCGCGAACAGTGCGAATGCGCGGTTGGGGATGCCGGAGTTGATGTGCACCCCGCCGTTGTCTTCGGTCGTGCGCACGAAGTCGCTCATGTGGGCGGGCTGCGGGTCTTTGCCGAGTTCGTCGTCGTCGTAGGCGGTGCCCGGTTCGATCATGGATCGCAGCGCGCTGCCCTGCACGGCATCGGTGAAGATCTCGGCCCCGATGAGCCAGGTCGCCTCTGCTGCGGGCTGCTCGAGCAGATACTGCTCGGTGAGAGCACCGAACACGTCGGCGATCGACTCGTTGAGCGCGCCGGGCTGGCCCTGGTACTCGAGGTTCGCGGTGTACTGCACGACTCCGTGCGCGAGCTCGTGCCCGATGACGGTGGTCGACGAGGTGAAGCCGATGAAGACCTCGCCGTCTCCGTCGCCGAACACCATGCGCTCGCCATCCCAGAAGGCGTTGTCGTAGTCGACGCCGTAGTGCACCGTGGCGTCGAGCGGAGCCCCCGCGTCGTTGAGGGAGTTGCGGCCGAAGGCCGAGAGCAGCATCTCGAAGGTGGCCCCCAGACCGTCGAAGGCCTCGTTGACGGAGGCGTCGGCGACGGGCTCATCGTCTTCGCCGCGAACGATGGCACCGGGGAGCGTCTGCGTGTTGCCGGCATCGCTGATCGTGCGGTTCGGCGCATCGGAGAGCTGGGCGACCAGGTCGCCGTTCTCGTCGATCGAGAGGTCGAGGCGGGCCCGGAACGGCGGTCTGCCCGCCGTCAGAGTCTGCCTCGCGGCGGCAGCGGCGCGCGGATAGCGGCCGGACTCGGCGAGGCGCGCGAGCAGATACGACGGGACGACTCCTGGGGCTGCGGTGTGGCTGCTCATGTTCAGACCCTACGCCGGGGGTGGGACGTTGCGGCAAGGGTCGGCGCATGTCTTCACGCTCGGAGCGGGTGCGCCACGTGAGGCGGAATGCGCCACAGAAGTCCGAATCCGCGGCATCCGGACCATGCACGCGCAATCGGACTTCGCACGTGCACGCGGACCGCGCTCGGAAGGCCGCATCCCGCGGGTTCGGACGCCCCCGAGGCTCCCAGGAACGCACCCCGCGATCTCGCGTAAAATCGGCACAATGACCGATGCGCCCGACTCCACCTCCGACCTGGGTGCCGGTATCGACCCCGACGACCTGGCCACCNNGACAACGAGCACCCCGACTTCGTGGCCGTGCGCCATGCGACCGCGGCGATGTTCAAGGCCGTCAAGCGCGTGCGCCGCAAAGAGATCCGCGACGCGATAGCCGACGCCGACAAGGCCGTCGTCGCCCGCACTGCGACCGGCGCTCCCGACCGCATCGACGACGAGACCCGCGGCCACGACCTGGCGACCAGCGTCGTCGACGCCCCGATCGCCGGCGAGCTGCTCAAGCCCCGCAACTGCTACATCTGCAAGCAGCCCTACACGGTCGTCGACGCGTTCTATCACCAGCTCTGCCCCGACTGCGCGCGATTCAGCCACGGCAAGCGCAACGCCCGCACCGACCTCACAGGCAAGCGCGCGCTGCTCACCGGCGGTCGCGCGAAGATCGGCATGCACATCGCGCTGCGGCTGCTGCGCGACGGCGCGCACACGACGATCACCACACGCTTCCCGCGCGACGCCGTGCGCCGGTTCTCGGCGCTGCCCGATTCGGCCGACTGGCTGCACCGCCTGCGCGTGGTCGGCATCGACCTGCGCGACCCCGCTCAGGTCATCGGCCTCGCCGATTCGGTCGCAGCTCAGGGCCCGCTCGACATCCTGATCAACAACGCCGCGCAGACGGTGCGCCGTTCGCCCGGTTCATACTCTCTGCTCGCGGATGCCGAGCTGCAGCCTCTTCCCGACGGACCGCTGCCCGAGATGGAGACCTTCGGGCACACGGTCGACCCGCATCCGCAGGCGCTGCAGGCGTCGGTCGACTCGCATCCGCTGCTGTCGGTCGCGGCCCTCGGCGGCACGGTCGCCGAGCAGGGCGGTCAGGCGCTGACCGCCGAAGACCTCGCGCGCCTGGCGATGGCCCCCGGATCGTCGTCGCTCGAGAAGCACGCCGACGGCACCGCGATCGATGCCGGCGGACTCGTGCCCGACGTCAATCGCTCGAACAGCTGGGTGCAGTCGGTCGATCAGGTCGACCCGCTCGAGATGCTCGAGGTGCAGCTCGCGAACACGACCGCGCCGTTCCTGCTCATCAGCCGGCTGCGCGCCTCGATGGCCGCGGCGTCGTCGCACCGCAAGTACGTGGTGAACGTGTCGGCCATGGAGGGCCAGTTCTCGCGCCGGTACAAGGGGCCGGGGCATCCGCACACGAACATGGCGAAGGCCGCGCTCAACATGCTGACGCGCACGAGCGCCGGCGAGATGCTCGAGACCGACGGCATCCTGATGACCGCCGTCGACACCGGCTGGATCACCGACGAGCGCCCGCACTTCACGAAGGTGCGCCTGGCCGAAGAGGGCTTCCACGCCCCGCTCGACCTCGTCGACGGAGCCGCCCGCGTCTACGACCCGATCGTGCGCGGCGAGGCGGGCGAAGACATCCACGGCGTCTTCCTCAAGGACTACGAGCCCAGCCCCTGGTGAATTCGGTGGTCTGACCTACGGACGCCGTGCCTGCACGGCCCCCACGACCACGCCGGCGATCACGAGCAGGATGCCGGGGATCGCGAGGAGCACGGCACCGACGACGGTGAAGAACGAGAGCACCGGGCCGACCGTGAAGCGCCCGTCGGCGACGGGGCCGTCGCATGTGATCGTGCCGGGGGAGGCGATGCCCAGCGAGAAGCTCCCCTGGGCGTCCCACTGCTCGGGGATCACGATCGCCTGCTGCAGCATGTCTGGCCTCAGCTGCAGCACGCCGCCGCCGGGGAACGTCCCGGTGCACTTGATCTCGCCCCACTGATCCGACGGGGTCACGTAGATCGCGTGATCGCCCTCGCCGAGATCGACTGTGAGCTCATCGCCGAAGGCGACGGGCGGCGCGAGACGGAAGCCGGGGCTGAACGCGAGTGCGGCAGCGCCGGCGAGGACGAGTGCGCCGAGCAGCACGAGGATCCACCAGGCGCGGCGGGGTCGTCGTGCCCGGGGGGTGCTCATCGCGCGCGGATCTCGAGATTCGCCGAAGCCCAGGTGCCGAGCTGATCGAGGATCGGCAGGAGGCCCCGCCCGCTGTCGGTGAGCGCGTACGAGACGGTGACCGGGGGGCCGGCGTCGACCGTGCGAGCGACGAGCCCCGCCTCGGCGAGCCCTGCCAGGCGGTCGGAGAGCACGGTGTCGCTGATGCCGGCGACGCCGCGGCGCAGCGCGACGAAGGTCGAGGGCCCGCCTCCGAGGGAGGAGACGATCATGCCGTTCCAGCGCTTGCCGAGCACGCTGAAGGCCAGTGTGACGGCGGCGTCGCACACGTGACTCTCTTCGTCGATCTCGGCCATGCGCCCATCCTACCTGTGCTACGTTAACGCGAGTCGCTAAGAAAAACAGAGTGACTACGAAAAACGAAAGGCACCTCTCATGTCCCTGTTCCGCCTGGATGCCAGCATCCTTCCCGCGTCGTCCGCCAGCCGATCGCTCGCCGACCTCGTCGAGGCCGAGTGGACGGCATCCCACCCCGACTCCACCGTGACCCGCCGTGACCTCGCCGCCGACCCCGTGCCCGCGACGGCCTGGGCGGATGCCGTGACCGGCGGCTTCGTCGACGACGCGCAGCGCACCGAGGGCCAGCGCGCTGCGCGCGCCCTCGCCACGACCTTCGCCGACGAGCTGATCGGCGCCGACGCGCTGCTCTTCGCCGTGCCGCTCTACAACTACGGCGTCTCGCAGCACTTCAAGACCTGGTTCGACCTGGCCTACACCGACCCCCGCATCGACCCGCAGGGCACGGCGCTGCGCGGCAAGCCGGCCACCCTCGTCACGGTGCTCGGCGGCAACTACGCACCGGGCACGCCCAAGGAGGGCTGGGACCACTCCACCGCGTGGCTGCGCCGTGTGCTCGAAGACGTCTGGGGCCTCGACCTGCGCGTCGTCGAGCGGCCCTTCACCCTCGTGGGAGTCAACCCGGCGCTCGACGCCTTCGCCGACACCGCTCGCGAGCTCAAGGAGAACGCCGAGCAGTCGGCCCGCACCTACGGCCGCGAGCTCGCCGCACTCCGGGGCGACCAGGTCGCCTGACCCGCTGCGGGACTCGACCCGGCCGCCCTCTCGACCGGCCGCGCCAACCCTGAAACACAGATGCAGGCCGAGATCACGGGTGCATGCCGAGACTGGGGATATCGGCATGCATCCGTCATCTGAGCATGCAGGTGTGCGGGCCTACTCGGCACGGGATGCGGCACGGGATGCGGGTCAGGTGACGGCCCGTCAGGCGACGGCCGCTCAGGCGAGCGGTCGGGGGAACGGATGCGGCAGCCACACCGTCACGTTCATCCCACCGCTCTCGCGTGCGGTGAGCACGAGGGATCCGTCGTGCGCCTGCGCGATGCGCTGCACGATGGCGAGACCGAGTCCGATGCCCGCGTGATCATCGCCGCGTGCGCGCTCGGAACCGCGCTGGAACGGCTCGACGAGAGTCGCCAGCAGATGCGCCGACAGAACCTCTCCGCTGTTCTCGACGACGAGCGCGACCGCCTCGGGGAGCACATGGGTGCGCACCGTGACGGTGCCGCGGGCGGGCAGATTGTGCACGATCGCGTTGTGCACGAGGTTCGTGATCAGCTGCTGCAGCAGGGCCGGAGAACCGAGCACGTTCGCGGTGTCGCCGCCCACATCGAGGGTCACGCCGCGGCGCTCGGCGAGGGGCAGGAGGGTCTCGACCGACTCCTCGGCCAAGAGGGAGAGGTCGAGCGGCTCGCGCGTGAAGGTGCGGCGCTCGGCTCGGCTGAGCATCAGCAGAGCCTCGGTCAGCTCGATCGCGCGGGTGTTGACCTCGTGCAGTCGGTCGATCAGCGCGTCGACGTCGCGGTCGGGGTCGTTGCGGGCGACGTCGAGCATGGTCTGCGAGATCGCGAGCGGGGTGCGCAGCTCGTGCGAGGCGTTGGCGGCGAACCGCTGCTGCTCGGCGATGTGCGCCTCGAGCTGCTCGAGCATCGAGTCGAACACGTCGGCCAGGTCTCGGAACTCGTCGCGCGGGCCCTCGAGCGCGACGCGGTGCGACAGCGACCCCTGGGCTGCGAGCTGGGCTGCGCGCCCGATGCGGTCGAGGGGCGCGAGCATCCGCCCCGCGATGATCCACCCGCCGCCGAGCCCGATCGCGAGCAGCACGAGCATCATCACGATGGCCGCGGGGATGAACGCGCGGATCAGGTCGGAGCGGTTGGGCACGAAGCGGTCGGCGATGATGGCGGCGTCGGGCACATACCGCAGCAGATAGACGGCGACGGCCGCGAGCAGCCCGATGCCCGACACCACGACGACGCCCGCGTAGCTCAGGGTGAGCTTCCAGCGTGCGCTCATGCCGCGGCGCCTGGTCGGGCGGACTCGGTCAGCCATCGGCATCCGTCCCGATGCGGTACCCGACGCCCGGCACCGTGAGGATCAGCCAGGGCTCTCCCAATCGCTTGCGCAGCGACGAGACCGTGATGCGCACGGCGTTCGTGAACGGGTCGGCGTTCTCGTCCCACGCGCGTTCGAGCAGCTGCTCGGCGCTGACGACACCGCCGCCCGCGTCGACGAGCACCTCGAGCACCGCGAACTGCTTGCGGGTGAGCGCGACGTACCTGCCGTCGCGGTAGTCCTCGCGGCGGAACGGATCGAGCCGCAGGCCCGCCACCTCGAGCACGGGGGGCCGCACGCGCTGGCGTCGACGATCGAGCGCCCGCAGGCGCAGCACGAGTTCGCGCAGCGCGAACGGCTTGGTCAGGTAGTCGTCGGCACCGATCTCGAACCCCGTCGCCTTGTCGTCGAGCCGATCGGCGGCGGTGAGCATGAGGATCGGGATGCCGCTGCCCGAGGCCACGATCGAGCGGGCGACGTCATCGCCGGAGGGGCCGGGGATGTCGCGGTCGATCACGGCGAGGTCGTACGAGTTGAGACTGAGCAGCTCGAGCGCCGTGTCTCCGTCGCCGGCGATGTCGGCGGCGATCGCCGCG
>NZ_JAGGPD010000209.1:0-6073 GCF_018613995.1 Microbacterium sp. ISL-103
GGGTGCCGCTGACGCGCCCGTGGGGTGCCGACGTCACCTCGGTCGGGGTCGTCGCGACACATGTCGTGCGCTCCGACGGCGGCGAAGGATGGGGCTTCTCCTGGAGTCCGCAGATCGGTGCGCCCGCCGTGCACGCGCTGCTCGAGCACGACATCGCTCCCGCCGCCGTCGGCCGCCCCGCAACCCCCGGCGAGAGCTGGCAGGGGATGTGGGAGCACCTGCACGAAGCCGGAGGCGGGGGGATCACGACGATCGCGCTCGCGGGTCTCGACCTGGCGCTGTGGGATGCCGAGGCGCGGTCGAGAGGTCTCTCGGTGTCGGACTCGATCGGGCGTCGCCGCGAAAGAGTGCGCGCGTACGGCTCAGGGGTGAACCTGCACTACTCGCTCGACGAGTTGCTCGCCCAGGTGCAGCGGTGGATCGATGCGGGGTGCGAGGCGGTGAAGATCAAGGTCGGAAAGCCCGACATCGCAGAGGACGCCGATCGCGTCGCCGCCGTCCGCGAGCTGCTCGGCCCTGATCGTGGGCTGATGATCGACGCGAACCAGCGGTGGGATCTGGAGCGGGCGACCGCATCCGTCGAGGTCCTGTCGCGCTTCGACCTCGTCTGGATCGAAGAGCCGCTGCGCGCCGACGACCTCGACGGGCACACGGAACTCGCGCGGCGCATCGACGTGCCGATCGCCCTCGGCGAGAACCTGCACACGGTGCACCGCTTCGGAGACTTCCTGCGCGCGGGGGCAGCGCACATCCTGCAGCCCAACATCGTGCGGGTCGGCGGCATCACGCCGTTCCTCGGCATCGCCGAGCTGGCCGCCGCACACGGCACAGCCCTGCATCCGCATCTGCTGCCCGAGCTCTCCGGGCAGCTCGCACTGACTCTGCCCGACACCGCGCACGAGGTCCTGGTCGAAGACGTCGAAGATGCCGGTTTCGGTGCGCTCGGAGCCCTCGCCGACCCCTCGCCGGTGACGATCGCCGATGGATTCCTCACCGAGAACGCGCACCGCGGCCTCGGACTGCGATTCGCCCCTGTGCTCGACGACGGGGCCCGCCTCGGCGCCTGAGCTCTCGGCGCCGAGGCGTGAGGTCAGGCCTGCGGCAGCACGCCCGCGTTCGCTCCGGCGAGCAGCTGCTCGACCTGCTCGTGCGTCACGTCGACCCCGGGGAATCCGATGAGGCGCCCGATCGGGAACGACGCCATCATCTTCTCCATGGCCTCGTCGTTGGGCATCATCGAGGCGGCCGAGGAATCGGCGCCGGTCAGCTCCCCCATGAACCCGCCCAGCGCACCCATCACGATCGGCCCCGCGACGGGGTGCGCCATCACGTCACCGATCGAGGAGTTCATCGTCAGCGGCAGGGAGACCACATCACCCGCCACCTCGACGGTCGCGGTGGAGCGGATGTCGCGGCTCGATGCCGCGACATCGATGCGGTACTCGCCGGGCTCGACGATCCAGCGGTCGACCCGCACATCCCAATAGGCGAGGTCCTCGCGGCGCACGACGAGGTCGACGGTGCGGGTCTCGCCCGCGGCGAGCTGCACAGACGAGAACGCCTTGAGCTCACGCGGCGCGCGCTGCACGGCCGACGACACCGGAGCGACGTAGACCTGCACGACCTCGCGCCCGTCGCGCGCGCCGTCGTTGGTGATGTCGACGCGCACGACCACGTCACCGTCGTCGGAGACCGAGACCGAGGCCTCCCCGTACGTGAAGGTCGTGTACGACAGCCCGTGCCCGAACGGGAAGGTCACATCGAGACCCTTCGCGTCGTACCAGCGATAGCCCACCAGCACTCCCTCGCCGTAGCGGACGTGACCGAACTCACCGGGGAAGTTTCCGAACGACGGGTTGTCCTCGAGGCGCACGGGCACGGTCTCGGTGAGCTTGCCCGACGGGTTGACCGCGCCGTAGAGCACGTCGGCGACGGCGCCTCCACCGGCCTGCCCGAGCAGCCAGCTCTCGACGATCGCCGGCACCCGGTCTGCGAACGGCAGCGCGACGACGCCGCCGTTGGACAGCACGACGACGGTGCGAGGATTGGCCTCGATCACGGCGTCGAGCAGCGCCAGCTGGTCGGCGGGCAGGTCGATGTGGTCGCGATCGAAGCCCTCCGATTCCTCGGCGGCGGGCAGGCCCAGCATGACGACGACGACGTCGGCAGCGGATGCCGCGGCGACCGCCTCGGTGCGCAGCTCGTCGTGAGAGCGACCCGAAGCGGCGACCGCGCCGCCCTCGACGGCGAAGCCCGCCGCGTACGAGACGTTGTCGCCGCCGACAGCGCGCAGCTCGTCGAGCGCCTTGTCGACCCTGGTCGGATTGATCAGCGACGACCCTGCACCCTGGAAGCGCGGCTCGGTGGCGAAGGCGCCGATCACGGCGACCTTCTGCTCGGGAGACAGCGGCAGCACATCGCCGTCGTTCTTCAGCAGCACGATCGAGCGGCCGGCCGCCTCCCGCGCGAGCGCGTGGTGGGCCGCGACGTCGAGAGGACCCGACACGACCGGACGTTCAGCGGCCTTGCGCACGAGGTCGATCGCGCGCGCGGCGGCGGTGTCGAGCACGCTCTCCGCGAGGTCGCCTGCGCGCACGGCGGCGACGAGCTGCGCATCCGTGCGTCCGCCCGACGAGGGCATCTCGAGGTCGAGCCCTGCGGCGACTCCGGCGACGCGATCGTTGACCGCACCCCAGTCCGAGACCACGAGGCCGTCGAAGCCCCAGTCGTCGCGCAGCACCTGGGTGAGCAGCCACGGGTCTTCCGACGCGTAGACGCCGTTGATGCGGTTGTACGAGCACATGACGGTCCACGGCTGGGCGTCGGTGACGACGCGCTCGAACCCGCGCAGGTAGATCTCGTGCAGGGGGCGGGGGTCGACGTCTGAGCTCGCGCGCATGCGATCGAACTCCTGGTTGTTGGCGGCGAAGTGCTTGAGCGAGGTGCCGACGCCCTGCGACTGCACGCCGCGCACGGATGCCGCCCCGAGCACGCCCGAGACGATCGGGTCTTCGGAGAAGTACTCGAAGTTGCGCCCGCACAGCGGCGACCGCTTGATGTTGATGCCGGGGCCCAGCACGATCGCGACGTCTTCGATGGCCGCCTCGATGCCGATGGCTGCGCCGACGCGCTCGATGATCTCGGGATCGAATGACGAGCCGATGCCGACGGCGGGCGGGAAGCAGGTCGCCGGCACACTGCTGGCGAGGCCGAGGTGGTCGGTGCCGCCCGCCTGCTTGCGCAGGCCGTGCGGGCCGTCGGTCATCATGATCGCCGGGAGCCCGACGCGAGCGATGGCCTTCGTCGTCCAGAAGTCCGCCCCGCTCGTGAGCGATGCCTTCTCTTCGAGGGTGAGGTCTGATGCCGAGGGCTCGGTCATGGTCTTCCTTTCGCAGGCGACGGCAGTGTCTTGCGAAAACTATATGCGAGTAGGTATTGGATTTCAAACGATGTTCAGGATTACTCTCGAGGGATGGCACGACGAGGTTCATACGCGAAGGGCGTCGCCAGACGCGAAGAGATCCTCGAGAGCGCTCTCGACGTGATCGGCCGCAGGGGGTACCAGAACGCCTCCCTCAAGCAGATCGCCGAGGTCGTGGGGGTCACCCCCGCAGCTCTCCTGCACTACTTCGGCAGCAAGGAAGAGCTGTTCACCGAGGTGCTGCGCACCCGAGACCAGCACGACCTGATGGCGCCCCAGCCGTCGGATCCGGCAGATGCCAAGGCGGCGTTCATCGATGTCATCCGCCACAACACCGAGGTCCCCGGTGTCGTCGAGCTCTTCTCGCGGCTCTCGGTGGATGCGGTGGACCCGGCGCATCCTGCGCACCAGTACTTCCTCGACCGCAGCGAGCGGCTGCGCGAGAGCATCGCCGATGCTTTCGATCGCGATGAGGCGCGGCGGGCGACGCTCGAGCCCGACGCGATGGCGCGCGTGATCCAGGCGGTCGCCGACGGGCTCCAGATCCAATGGATGATCGACCCCACCGTCGACATGCCCGGCATCATCGAGGCGCTGATGGATGTGCTCTACCCGCCGGCTCCGAAGGTCTGAGACGAGAACCGCCCCTCCTGCATCCAGGAGGGGCGGTGTTCGATCGGAGTCGGAGCCGTCAGTCGGTCCGGCCGTTCGAGCAGGTCTGCTGCGCGGCCGAGTTGCCCTTGATCGAATCAGGCAGGGCCACGATGTTGTCCGGCGTCTCCGTGGGGGCGGGAGTTGCGGTTCCCGTCTCGGCGGGAACAGGATCGGTCACCACGACGCCGTCGTTGTCGGTGTTCTCGGCGGTGACCTGCAGCTGTGCGTTCGCGTTGATCGCGTCCCACATCGTCTGCGCGGCCGACTCGTTCGCCACGACCTTGTTCGCATCCTCCCAGTCGCCGAGCGTCGGGTACTGGAGGAACACGATGTCCTCGAAGGGGACGGACTTCACGGCGAGCGCGATCTGGACGATCTTCATCGGGTCTGCGAGCGAGTTGCTCGCCTCGACGTTGCTGAGACCGGTGTTGGCGAGCTTCAGCATCATCGGCACGTTTCCGAGCGTCTCACCGCTGATCAGCTTGCGGACGAGGCTCGACATGTACTGCTGCTGGTTCCCGATGCGTCCGAGGTCGCTGCCGTCTCCGACGCCGTGGCGCGTGCGCAGGAACTGCAGCGCCTCAAGGCCCTGGACCGTGTGGGTACCGGCCGTCATGTCGAGGCCCGTGTAGCGGTCCTTGATCGGAGTCGCGAGGCACACCTCGACACCGCCGAGGGCGTTGGTGATCTCGATCACGCCGCCGAACGTCACCGATGCCGCGAACTGGATCTCCTGCCCGGTGAGCTGGGTGATGGTCTTCGCGACGCAGTTGAGACCGCCGTCGGTGTACGCCACGTTCAGAGGCTGCTTGCTCATCGCGGAATGCACGTTGCCCTCGTCGTCCTCGCACTCGGGGATCCCGAGCATCAGGTCGCGGGGGAAGCTGACGACCGTGATGCGCCGCGGCTCCTGAGAGACGTGCACGAGCAGGTTGACGTCGTTCAGCGTGCCCTCGGAGTCACTGCCGGTGCAGCGGTCGCCGAAGTACTCCTTGTACGCCTCTTCGCACGTGTCGACGCCCGTGAGAAGCAGGTTGAAGCCCTCTTTGTACTCGCCGATGTTCGGAGGCAGCGCGGCCTCTCCGTCGAGCTCGACCGCGTTGGCGGTGACCGTGCTCGAGAGGTCGTAGAGCACATAGGCACCGACGCCGAAGCCGCTGACCAGCACCACCGCGAGGCCGATCGCGATGAACTTGAGCAGCTGGCTGACCGGTCCGGGAGTGCGCAGCTGACCGTGGCGCGCGATGGTGCGGCGGCGTCGGGTGTGGGGACTCACTCGGGGCCTTTCGGTTCAGCGTGCGGTGCGGGGGGACACCGTGCTCGTTTCAGCGGAGGGTGTGGGATTCGAACCCACGAGACATCTCTGCCCACTGGTTTTCAAGACCAGCTCCATCGGCCGCTCGGACAACCCTCCCGACAGACGAATCTGCCGACAAGCCGTGAGTCTAGCCGAGTTCTATTCTCGCGCGCTGACCTGGGCGGGCGCTGGAAGCGTGTTCAGCGCGGCCGCAAGGCCACCCTGCTCGACATCTGCGGTGATCTCGCCCGCGGCCTGCTTCACCTCGAGGGGCGCCTGGCCCATCGCCACGGCCCGGCCGTCGAGCCCGAGCGCCCAGCCGAACATCCCGATGTCGTTCCGGCCGTCGCCGGCGACGAGCACCCGGCCCCGTTCGAAGCCGAGCTCGGTGCGCACCCGCTCGAGCGCCGTGCCCTTGTCGACACCCTGCGGCGCGATGTCGAGCCACGCCGTCCAGCCGATCGCGTACGAGACCTCGTTGAGCCCGGCGTCTGCGACGAGGCGGTGGAAGTCGTCTTCGTCATGCCCCGGCGACACGACCACGACGCGGGAGACGGGCTCGGCGACGAGTTCCTCGAACCCGACCTGACGCCCTCCGTCGAGCGTCCAGTCGTCGAGGTGCTCGGTGAACAGTCGCTGCCCCGAGCCCAATTCGACCATGTACCGTGCCTCCGGCAGCCGCTCACGCAGCAGCGCGAGCA
>NZ_JAGGPD010000209.1:6093-6968 GCF_018613995.1 Microbacterium sp. ISL-103
GCACACGACGAACTGCGGCGTCAGCTCGAGCGCCTCGACGTAGCGCTGCGTCGCCATCCAGCTGCGCCCGGTGGCGATGGTCACCTCGTGTCCGGCATCGCGCAGCCGCGCCACTGCTTCAGGGACTCCCGGGCTCATCGACTCGTCCTGCAGCAGGATCGTGCCGTCGACGTCGAGCCCGACCAGCCACGGCGCGCTCACGCCTCGGGCTCCAGGATCTCGAGTCCGCCCAGGTACGGGCGCAGCACCTCGGGAACCCGCACCGAGCCGTCCGCCTGCTGATGCGTCTCGAGCAGCGCGACGATCCAGCGCGTGGTCGCGAGCGTTCCGTTCAGGGTCGCGACGTGCCGCGTCTTGGCCGTCTGCCCCTCCTCGGCCTCCGGACGATGCCGGATGTCGAGCCGACGGGCCTGATAGGTGGTGCAGTTCGATGTCGAGGTGAGCTCGCGGAACGCGCCCTGCGTCGGCACCCATGCCTCGATGTCGTACTTTCGGGCGGCACTCGACCCGAGGTCGCCCGCGGCGACGTCGATCACCCGGTAGGCGAGGCCGAGCGAGGTCAGCATCTCCTCCTGCAGCGCGACGAGCCGGAGGTGCTCTGCTTCGGCGTCTTCCGGGTTCGTGTAGACGAACATCTCGAGCTTGTTGAACTGGTGCACGCGGATGATGCCGCGGGTGTCCTTGCCGTGGGATCCTGCCTCACGTCGGTAGCACGTCGACCAGCCGGCGTACCGCAGCGCGCCCTTTCCGAGGTCGATGATCTCGTCCTTGTGGTACCCGGCGAGAGCGACCTCGCTGGTGCCGACGAGGTAGAGGTCGTCGTCCTTGTCGAGGTGATAGACCTCGTCGGCGTGCTCGCCGAGGAACCCCGTACC
>NZ_JAGGPD010000210.1 GCF_018613995.1 Microbacterium sp. ISL-103
CTCGATGTTCGCGACGTCGGTGTTCCTCGCGCAGTACTTCCAGCTCGCCCGTGGCGCCACACCCACCGAGTCCGGCCTCATGACCATCCCGATGATCATCGGCCAGATGGGCGCGTCGATCATCATTGGCCAGCTCGTCAGCCGCTTCGGCAAGTGGAAGGGATGGATGCTCACGGGCTCCGTGCTGACCACCGCCGGCGTCTCGCTGATGGCGACGCTGCGCTACGACACCCCGTTCCCGCTCGTGGCCACGTTCATGTTCATCCTCGGCGCGGGCCTCGGCATGGTCATGCAGAACCTCACCCTGATCGTGCAGAACGACACCGCTCCGCAGCAGCTGGGCGCCGCGTCGTCGAACGTCAACTTCTTCCGCACGATCGCCGGCACGATCGGTGTGACCGTCATGGGCGCGACCCTCTCGACGAGCGTGGCGAACTACATCACCGACGCGCTCGACGGCTTCACGCCGACCACTCCCGAAGAGGTCGACGCGCTGAAGCACCTCGCCACGGGCGACGTGCCCAAGGTCACCCAGCTGCCCGACACGATCCGCGCGATCGTCGAGGGTGCCTACGGCCACGGCATCGCGGATGCGTTCATCATCGCCATCCCGCTCGCCGTGATCGCCATCATCGCGATCGCGTTCATCAAGAACAAGCCGCTGTCGACGAAGAACGCCGCCGAGCAGCTGCGCGAGCAGGCCGAGGAATCCGTTCTCGAGGTCTCCGAGGCAGAGGTCGGCGCCACGATGTCGACCGGTGCGATCCGCATCGCCGGCACCGAGTCCTCGTCCCCGTCGACCGGCTCGGTGACCGTGCTCGAGCGCGACGACCGGGAGTCGAGGAGCTGACATGGTCACCTCGGAAGCGGCGGCGCCCGCTGACGTCGACACCGCCCTCGGCGACCTCCAGACGCATCTGAACCTCATCTTCGCGAGGACCCGGACGCTCTGGAGGGAGTCGGCGGCGCGTAGCGATCCCGAGCTGCAGGTCGGCGGCTACAAGCTGCTGACCTTCATCGATCGGGCGGGCTCCGCCAGCGCTCACGAGCTCGCCGAGCGTTTCGAGATGGACAAGTCGGTCATCAGTCGCCAGGTGCGGATGCTCGAGGGGCTGGGTCTCATCGAGTCCCGGGCCGACGAGCGCGACGGGCGGCTGCGGGTCCTGACGGCGACGCCGTCGGCCTGCGCCGCCCTCACCGAACTGCGCAGCGACCACGCGTCGCGCCTGCGCACGGTCGTGGCAGAGCTCACGCAAGACGAGATCCACGCGGCGTCGAAGGTCTTCCGGCTTCTCTCAGAGGTCTGACCGCCGCACCGGCCGATCTCCCCACGTGTCATCCCGGCTTGTCGATCGAGATCTTCTGTGGTTCAGTCGAATGTCTTGACTTCGCGATTCGGCGTCCCAAGACCGTAGCGAACGGTGCTTCG
>NZ_JAGGPD010000211.1:0-5435 GCF_018613995.1 Microbacterium sp. ISL-103
ACGGATGCCGCGGTGCGCCGCTATGTGCGCGACGCCGGCGACCAGCTCGAGCGCCTGCACATCCTGACCCGCGCCGACGTCACCACGCGCAACAAGCGCAAGGCCTCGCGCCTCGCGTCGGCCTACGACGACATCGAGGCGCGCATCGCCGCATTGCGCGAGCAGGAGGAGCTCGACTCCATCCGCCCCGAGCTCGACGGCAATCAGATCCAGAGCATCCTCGGCATCGCCCCCGGTCGTGAGGTCGGCGAGGCTTACAGGTTCCTGCTCGAGCTGCGTCTCGACGAGGGAGTCATCGGTCAGGATGCCTCCGAGCAGCGCCTCCGTGAGTGGTGGGCTGCCCGGGGCTGAGTCCGGTCACCCCGTGCCTGTGTGCACACGTGCAGGCCCGGATGACACCTGCAGGCGCGGATCACGGATATGAACCTGCATCCGTGATCTGAGCATGCAGGTGTGCAGACATCCGTGCACACATCCGTGCACAGATCCGTGCACAGATCCGTGCCCAGAGCCGAAATATCGCTCCTTCCGCCCGCGGCATCCGGCTCCTACACTGAGGTAACGCTCCACCGACGACGAACGGAGGCGCTTGTGGTCGCGTCGTGGCAGGTGTCACGTGATGGCCCTCCTGAGGCCTCTCGTCTGCTGATCGAGCGTGCGCACGAAGAGCTCCTCGCCGGCAACCTCGAGGATCACCGGCTCGAGCAGGTGCGTCCGCTCGTGCGCGAGTCGTGGGTGCGATCGTGGCGTGGCCGCGTCAGGCCAGAGGGGGCTCCGCAGATCGAGCTCGTGAGCGAGGAGCTCGAGGCCTATCGGCTCGCTCATCCGCTCGCATCCGCCATGGACATGATCCGCGCGCTGCTGCTGCCCGGCGACATGGAGGAGTCCGGTGTCATCATCGCCGTGGGCGACCAGGCAGGGCGGCTGCTGTGGATCGAGGGCGACCGCCAGCTGCAGACGATCACCGAGGGCATGGGATTCGTCGCCGGGGCGAACTGGGCCGAGGATGCCGTCGGCACGACCGCGCCCGGCACGGCGCTGACCCTCGCGCAGACGGTGCAGATCCGCGGCGCCGAGCACTACAACCGTCTGGTGCATCCGTGGTCGTGCACCGCGGCGCCCGTGCGCGATCCCGAGACGCATCGCGTGCTCGGCGTGCTCGACATCACCGGCGGCGATGAGGTCGTCTCGACGCAGGCGCGGCTGCTGGTGGATGCCACCGCACGCGCCGTCGAGTCGGAACTCCTGGTCTCGCGCCTGCGTGCCCGCAGCGAATCCCACCGGCCGACCACGATCTCGTCGCGGGCGAAGCCGACCACCCGCGCGATCCTGCACGTGCTCGGCAGAGACAGGGCGCGACTGGAGACCGAGACCGAACTCGAGGAATCGGTCATCGACCTCAGCGCGCGGCACGCGGCGATCCTGCTCATGCTCGCCGTGCACCGGCAGGGACTGTCGGCCGAACGGCTGAGCGAGCTGGTCTACGGACCCGACGCCTCGGCCGACACTCTTCGCCCCGAGATGGTGCGGCTGCGCAAAGTGCTCGAGAAGCACGCGCCGAGCCTCGTACCCGAGTCCCGTCCGTATCGGCTCTCGGTGCCGCTCGAGACGGATGCCCACGACGTGCTGTCGCTGCTGGACCGCGGAGCCCATCGCGTCGCCCTCACCGCCTATCACGGACCGGTGCTCCCCGAGTCGACGTCGCCCGGAGTCGAGGAGTTCCGCGAGTCCGTGAGAGCGGCGCTGCGCGAGGCGATGCTGTCGGAGGCGAGCCTCGACGTGCTGCTCGCCTACGCCGACATCCCCGAGGGTCAGCGGGATGCCGCAGCACTGCGCCTCGCGCTCGAGATGCTCCCCGCCCGATCGCCGAAGCGGGCGGGGCTGGTCACGCGCATCGAGCGCATCGAAGCGGACTGACCCCCTCGCAACCCGCCGCAACGTTGCGCATCCGTGCGCAACCCCCGCCGACCTACCTTCGAAGCACAGCCACCGGCACCGACGCCACGGCCCGTCGAAGGAGTCACCGATGACCATCGTCGAAGAAGACGTGTCCACCGCTTCCGCGTCATCCGCGTATGCCGCTCCCGGTCAGCAGGGAGCCCTCGCCACTTATCGTCCGCGGTATGGGCACTACATCGGCGGCGAGTTCGTCGACCCGGTCAAAGGCCAGTACTTCGAGAACGTCAGCCCGGTCAACGGCAAGGCGTTCACCGAGGTGGGCCGCGGAACCGTCGAAGACATCGACCGTGCCGTCGACGTCGCCTGGAAGGCCTTCGCCACCTGGGGAAAGACCAGCCCCGCCGAGCGCTCCGTCATCCTCAACAGGATCGCCGACCGCATCGAGCAGCACCTCGAAGAGATCGCGGTCGCCGAGACGTGGGAGAACGGCAAGCCGGTGCGCGAGACGCTGGCGGCCGACATCCCTCTCGCGGTCGACCACTTCCGCTACTTCGCCGGCGTGCTGCGCGCTCAGGAGGGCGGCATCAGCCAGCTCGACGAGAACACCGTCGCCTACCACTTCCACGAGCCGCTCGGAGTGGTGGGCCAGATCATCCCCTGGAACTTCCCGATCCTGATGGCCGTGTGGAAGCTCGCACCGGCGCTCGCCGCGGGCAACTGCGTGGTCATCAAACCGGCCGAGCAGACGCCGGCGTCGCTGTTGTTCCTCTTCGACATCATCGGCGACCTGCTGCCCGCCGGTGTCGTGAACATCGTCAACGGCTTCGGCATCGAGGCGGGTGCACCGCTCGCGCAGCACAAGCGAATCCGCAAGGTCGCCTTCACGGGTGAGACCACGACCGGTCGCCTGATCATGCAGTACGCGTCGCAGAACCTGATCCCCGTGACGCTGGAACTCGGGGGCAAGAGCCCGAACGTGTTCTTCGAAGATGTCGCGCGCGACACCGCCGACCCGTTCTACGACAAGGCGCTCGAGGGGTTCACGATGTTCGCGCTGAACCAGGGGGAGGTCTGCACCTGCCCCTCGCGCGCGCTGATCCAGCGGTCGATCTACGACGGCTTCCTCGCCGACGGCCTCGAGCGCGTCGGAAAGGTCGTGCAGGGCAACCCCCTCGACCCGGCCACGATGATCGGAGCGCAGGCGTCGAACGATCAGCTGGAGAAGATCCTCAGCTACATCGACATCGGCAAGCAGGGTGGAGCCCGGCTGCTCACGGGTGGCGACAGGGTCGATCTCGGCGGCGATCTCAGCGAGGGCTTCTACGTCGCCCCGACCGTCTTCGAGGGCACCAACGACATGCGCATCTTCCAGGAGGAGATCTTCGGGCCGGTGCTCTCGGTCACCTCGTTCGACGACTTCGACGACGGGATCTCGATCGCGAACGACACGCTCTACGGACTCGGCGCCGGAGTGTGGAGTCGCAGCGGCGACACCGCGTACCGCGCGGGTCGTGCGATCGAGGCCGGTCGCGTCTGGACCAATACGTATCACCAGTACCCCGCGCACGCGGCCTTCGGCGGATACAAGCAGTCGGGCGTCGGGCGCGAGAACCACAAGATGATGCTCGACCACTACCAGCAGACCAAGAACCTGCTGGTCTCGTACGCAGAAGGCCCGATGGGCTTCTTCTGAGCTCGACCCCGGGCGGGCGCTGCACCCTCAGCGTCCGCTCGGAACCACCTGCAGGAAGGCTCGCACCATGGTCAGCATCGGCACCTACCAACGGGTGGACGTGACGGATGCCGCGGCATCCCTCGTCCGCGATCTCACCGTGCAGCACGGACCCCTGATGTTCCATCAGTCGGGCGGATGCTGCGACGGCTCCTCACCCATGTGCTATCCGGTCGGGATGTTCATCACCGGGCCGAGCGACGTGCTGCTGGGCTCGCTCGACGTGGGCCTCGAAAACCCGGTCGAGGTCTTCATGTCGGAGTCGCAGTTCGAGTACTGGAAGTACACGCGCCTCACCATCGACGTCGTGCCGGGGCGCGGTGCCGGCTTCTCGGTCGAGGGACCGACGGGCATGCGATTCCTGATCCGCTCGCGGATGCTGAACGACGCGGAGCTGGCGTACTTCGGGCTCACGGGTTCGGCAGGCTGAGCGGACAGATGGCCTGGAGTCAGGCTAGATATAGGCCAGACTTCGGGCTAATCTTTGTCCATGCAGATCATACCGCTCAGTGAGGCGAAGGATCACCTGTCACGTCTCGTCGACCAAGTGGAACGTGAGCACGAGACGATCGAGATCACTCGCCATGGACGCAGTGCAGCGGTGCTGGTGAACAAGGATGCTCTGGACTCGCTGTATGAGACCCTGTTCTGGTTCTCCCAGGGGGGGACTCGTGAAGACGTGGATGACGCTCGCCGGCAGTCCGGGGCCGGCGAGCTCCGCAGCGCCGAAGACACGATGAAGCGGTACGGCGTTCGACCCCGGTGAACTGGGTCACGTCATTCGCCGATTCCGCCTGGCGGGACTTCGATGGACTACCGCCGAAGATCGCGCAGGCGATTGTGGAGTTCACCGTTCATACCTTGCCCGAGAACCCGCTCCGGATGAGTAAGCCGCTACTGGAGGACTTCGAAGGACTGCAATCGGCGCGCCGAGGCGACTATCGGGTGCTGTTCTATCTCGAGGAGCCGAACCAACTCATCGTGGTGCGTGCGAGGCACCGACGCGACGCGTATCGACCGCCGGCTCCCGGTATGAACTGACCTTTTGTTGGGCCGCGCCTTCCGTCTATACGTCATCCCCATCGCCGCCTCACCTGGATGCGTCAGCGTTCGCGTTGCGGAAAGCGTGGCAGACGAGCGCCTGGTCCGACTCAGCGGGGAAGGCGCGGTACCGCGTCGACCAGCGCCCGGGTGTAGGGGTCCTGCGGGGCGTGCAGGACGGATGCCGTCGCACCCTGCTCGACGACGCGACCGTGCTGCAGCACGACCGTGCGGTCGCACGCCGAGGCGATCGCGGTGAGGTCGTGCGACACCATCACGAGCGACAGGCCGTTCTCTCGACGCAGGCGGTCGAGCAGTTCGAGCACCTGCACGCGCGTCGTGACGTCGAGCGCACTGACCGGCTCGTCGGCGAGCAGCACGCGAGGGCGCGAGACCACGGCCCGGGCGATCGCGATGCGCTGGCGCTGACCGCCCGANNCCGCCCGAGAACTCGTGCGGATAGCGGCGGGCGGTGTCGGCGGGGAGGCCGACCGACGCGAGGGATTCGGCGATGCGATGCTGCGCGTCTGCACCCGAGGCGAGGCCGAGAGAGCGCAGCGGCTCGCCGATGATGCGGTCGATGCGCTGGCGGGGATCCAGCGACGAGTACGGGTCTTGGAACACCGGCTGCACGCTCGCCCGGAATCGACGCATCTGCGCGCGGTCCCGCAACGACAGGGGTGCGCCGTCGAACATCACCTGCCCCTCTCGCGGCGCTGCGAGCCCCAGCAGCAGACGCAGGACCGTCCACTTCCCCCCGCCG
>NZ_JAGGPD010000211.1:5449-9349 GCF_018613995.1 Microbacterium sp. ISL-103
CAGGGAGATGTCGTCGAGCACACGCCGGGATCCATAGGCGAAGCCGGCGCCGCGCAGTTCGAGGACACTCATGCGCCGGCCTCCTTCGCATCGAGGAACGCGTCGAGCGCGCGGGCACTGTCGACCAGCATCCGCGTGTACGGCTCCGTCGGATGCCGCAGCACCTGCGCGACCGCGCCCTCTTCGACGACGCGCCCGTCACGCAGCACGACGATGCGATCGACCATGCGCGAGACGACGGCGAGGTCGTGACTGATGAACAGCAGCGCCATGCCGCGTTCGGCGACGAGCCGCTCGAGCAGAGTGAGCACCGCATCCTGCACCGTCACATCGAGCGCGGTCGTCGGCTCATCGGCGATGAGCAGCTGAGGGCGCGCCGCGAGGGCGATCGCGATCGCCACACGCTGGCGCTGGCCACCCGACAGCTCGTGCGGGTAGGCGCGGGCGAACCGCGGCTCTGACAGAGCCACCTCGTCGAGGGCGGCGGCGACCGCCGACGTCAGTTCGGCACCGCGCAGGCCGAGATGACGACGCAGAGGCTCGGCGATCTGACGACCGACCCGCATCAGCGGGTCGAGCGCGGTGAGCGGCTCTTGGAACACGATCTGGGCGACGGGTCCGCGCAGCGGGCGGAGGTCGGCATCCCGAGCACGGACGACCTGGTGCCCGTCGAGCAGCACCGAGCCCGAGGCCACGAGAGAGTCGGGCAGGAGCCCGGTGACCGCGAGAGAGGTGAGGGACTTGCCCGATCCGGACTCACCGATCAGTCCCAGGCGCTCACCGGGCTCCAGCGAGAATGAGACATCGCGCACGTGGGCTCCTGCACCCGAGCGCACGGTGAGGCCGGCGACGTCGAGAATGCTCATCGGCTCCTCCTGCGGGTCGGATCGGCGAGGTCGCGGAGACCGTCGGCGAGGAAGTTGACGCCGAGCACGAGCGCGATGATCGCGATGCCGGGGGCGATCGCCCCGACGGGGGCGGTGAGCACGGTGCCCTGGGCCTCTTGAAGCATCCGGCCCCACGAGGCGTTGGGCGGCGGTGCGCCGAGCCCGAGGTACGACAGGCTCGCCTCGGCGAGCACGGCGGCTCCGAACTGCAGCGCGAGGCTGACGGCCAGGGTCGGCGCGATGTTCGGCAGCACGTGCTGGAAGACGATGCCGAGCACACTCGTGCCGCTGGTGCGCGCCGCGGTGATGTACTGCTCCTGCAGCACGCGGCGGGCCAGGATGCGCGTGAGGCGCGCGACGACCGCCGACATGGCGAGTCCGATCGCGAACACGGCAGACCACAGCGACGCGCCCTGGATCGCCACGACGAGCATGGCGAGCAGCAGCACGGGAAAAGCGATCACGACGTCGAGACCGGCCGAGAGCGTGTCGTCGACCCAGGGGCGCGAGAACGCGGCGATGAGACCGACGACCGTGCCGAGGATCGCGGCGATGGCGACCGAGCAGGTGCCGACGATGAGAGCGATCCGGGCGCCCCACATCAGCTGCGAGAGCAGGTCGCGGCCGAGTCGATCGGTGCCGAGCAGGTGCAGAGCGCTCGGCCCCTCGAGGCGGCTGCCACTGGTGTCGGCGAGCGGATACGGAAGCCAGAACAGCGAGACAAGGGCGATCAGCACGATGATGCCGGTGAGCACGAGGCCGATGAGCAGGGTCGCTCTCGGCCGCCTCCGCACGGTGACGGAGCCGGTGGCGAGCTGCTCGACGACGCGGCTCATCGGTTGCCCGAGACGCTCGTGCGCAGGCGCGGATCGATCAGGCGCTGCACGATGTCGGCGGCGAACCCGACGAGCAGCACGAACAGCGTGCTGACGACGAGCACGCCCTGGATCACCTGGAAGTCGTGCTGCTGGATGGCCGACAGCAGCAGACTGCCGAGCCCGGGAAGAGTGAAGACGCTCTCGACGACGACCGCGCCGAGAAGGGTGGTCGACAGTTCGATGCCGAGGATCGCGACGACGGGCACCGAGCCGTTGCGCACGCCGTGACGAAGCAGGGCCTCGCCTGTTCCCGAGCCTCCGGCTCGTGCGGTGCGCAGGTAGTCGCTGCCGATCACGTCGAGTGTGGCCGAGCGCACGTAGCGGCTGAGGGAGGCGCTCATGACGATGACGATCGTGATGATCGGCAGCGCGAGCGAGCGCAGCGCATCCGCCGGATCCTCCCAGTCATCCCGAGGGAAGCCACCGGACGGCAGCAGTCCGAGACCGAGAGCGAACACCCAGACGAGCACCACGCCCACCCAGAAGACGGGAACCGCGACGCCCAGCTGGGCGAAGCCCGAGAGCGCGATGCCGTACCAGCGGTCGGACTTCACGGCGGCGGTGATGCCGATGACGAGCGAGACGAGGAGGGCGCAGCCGAAGGCGATGAGCGTGAGGGGCAGGGTGACGGCGAGGCGGGCGGCGATGTCGGGGCCGACGGGACGCGAGCTCAGGAACGACTCACCGAGATCGAAGCGCAGCAGCTGCCCCGCCCAGGTCGAGAACTGCTGCAGGAGGGGCTGATCGGAGCCGACCTGCGCGCGGGCCGCGGCGATCTGCTCGGGGGTGGCGTTCACCGAGAGCAGGGCGTTCGCCGGATCTCCGGGCAGCAGTCGCAGCAGCACGAAGATCGCGATCATCGCGACGACGAGCGACACCACGAGGAAGGCGAGACGGCGGATCAGGTAAGCGAGCATGGCTGTTCAGGATGTGGAGGGGGATGCCGACGCGCGGCATCCCCCTCGCGCGTCAGGACTTGACGATGTCGTAGGCGAAGAACTGGGAGTTCAGGCCGTTGACCGGGTACCCGCTGAGGTCGCTCGAGGCGACCACGATCTGCGGGTAGAGGTACAACCATACGCTCGCTGCATCCTCGGCGATCTTCTCGTTGACCTGCTTCAGCAGAGCGGTCTGCTCATCGGTCGTGGCTGCCTGCTCGGCCTCGGCGACCCACTGCTGCACGTCTGCGTCGTCGTAACCCCAGTAGAAGTCGGGGTTGCCGTACCAGACCACGTCGCGGTCGTTCACGTGCTCCTGCAGGGTGGCCTCGAAGTCCTGCTCCTTGAACACCTTCGTGTACCACTCGTCGGCGCTGATCGTGTTGATCTCGACCGTGATGCCGACCTCGGCGAGCTGCGACTGCAGGAACTCCGCCACGGCAGGGTGGGGGTCGTAGCTGGGGGTGTCGAGCGTGAACGTGAAACCGTCGGCGTAGCCGGCCTGCGTGAGCAGATCCTTCGAGAGCTCGACGTCGTACGGGTTCACCTTCGTCAGGTCTTCGTACCAGGGGTCGGTCGGGGGAACCATCGAGCCGATGAGCGTGCCGTAGTCGCCCCAGATGGACTCGAGGAGCTTCTGGGTGTCGATGGCCGAGTAGATCGCCTTGCGCACGCGCGCGTCGTCGAACGGGGCGACCCGGTCGTTGAAGGCCAGCAGCTCCTTCGTCGTCGAGGTTCCCTCGCTCACGACGTAGTCGTCGGAGTCGAACTGCGAGAGCGAGTCGGGGCTCTGCACACTGGTGATCACATCGATCTCGCCGGTGAGCAGGGCGTTGTTCTCGGCGGTCGCGTCGGTGAAGTACGTGTAGACGACCTCGCCGTTCTTGGCGGCCTCGCCCCAGTAGTCGTCCCAGCGCGCGAGGGTCAGGGTCGAGCCCTTCTTCCACTCGTCGAGCGTGTAGGGACCCGTGCCGTCTTCGGAGCCGGTGATGTCGCCGGCCTCGTCGTTCACGATCCAGACGTAGCTGAGGTTGTAGAGGAACGAGATCGAGCGCTGCGACAGCGTGAACACGACCGTGGTGTCGTCGGGCGTCGCGATGTCGGCGATCACGTCGAAGCTCGACTTGCGTGCCGAGACCGAGTCCTCGGCGGTGACGGCCTCGACGCTCGACTTCACGTCGGCGGAGGTCAGGGGGT
>NZ_JAGGPD010000212.1 GCF_018613995.1 Microbacterium sp. ISL-103
CGGGCCGAACGGCGGGTTCAGCAGGAAGCCGACGAAGATCAGTGCGGCGATCACGAGGGCGATGACCGCACCCGGGATGCCCCACGGGCTGACGTAGGGGCGATCGACGTTCGGGAACTTCTTGCGCAGGATGATGAACGACACGAGCTGCAGGCCGTAGGCGACGACCGCGCCCCACACGGCGATGTTCAGCACGATCGCACCGGCCACGGTGCCCGCGCCCTCGGAGTCGACCGCGGTGAGCACGTCGAGCACGATCAGCGCGACGAAGCCGATGGCTGCACCCACCGTGAGGGCGACCCAGGGCGTCTGGCGTTTTCCGGTGAGGGAGAGGAAGCGCGGGTAGTACCCGGCACGGGAGAGCGAGTACATGTTGCGTCCGTAGGCGAACATGATGCCCTGCAGTGAGGCGAGCAGACCGATCAGCGCGAACAGCGCGAGCACGGCGGCGAGTTGATCGCCGACGATCGCGCGGAACCCGTCGAGCAGCGGCTCGCCCGCCTTTCCGGTGGCTTCAGCGCCGATGACTCCGGTGTTGAGGAAGAGTACCAGGAGGCCGGTGACGATGAGCGTGCCGCGGGCCCAGAAGCCGGCCTTCGGGATGTCGCGGGTCGGGTTGTGCGACTCCTCGGCCGCGAGCGGAAGCTCTTCGATGCCGAGGAAGAACCACATCGCGAACGGAAGGGCGAACAGGATCGGCAGAACGCCGTGGGGGAGGAACGCGGTCTGGCCCTCGTCGGGGACGATGTCCCACAGGGCGTCCCACGAGAACGCCCCCGAGAACAGCGCCATCGCCGAGAACACCAGGATGATTCCGATCGAGATCACCGAGACGACGATCGCGAAGCGGAACGAGATCGCAGCCCCCGCGGAGTTCAGGGCGATGAAGACGATGTAGAGGATGAGGTACCAGGCCCACCCGGGAAGCTCGAGGCCGAGCAGCTCGCTCGTGATGCCGTTGGCATACGACGCCGAGAAGTAGACGATCACCGCCGTGGTCGCGACATATTCGATCGTCTCGGCGGCGCCGGTGACGAGTCCGCCCCACGGGCCCATGGCCGAGCGGGCGAAGGAGTACGCGCCTCCGGTGTGCGGCATCGCGGCCGCCATCTCGCCGATCGCGAAGATCATGCCGTAGTACATCGCGACGAGGATCACGAAGGCGATGAGCATCCCGCCGAAGCCCGCGAAGTCGATGCCGAAGTTCCACCCGGAGAAGTCGCCCGAGATCACCGCGGCGACCGCGAGGCCCCACAGGCCCCAGACTCCGGCGGACCTCTTCAGGGTCCGTTTCTCGAAATAGTCTCTCCCGGCACGTGTATAGGTCGCTCCGGCAACCTTGCGGGATTCATTGCTCTGCTGGGACATCCGCTCTCCGTTCGCATGCGTGCAGGCGCCGGGTGCACCTTGCGGATGATTGTGACAGTCAATGGTGGTTTCGTCTACCTTTAAACGACGAGGTGATCTACTCTGAGGGCGAAGCCGGTCGGCCGATCGCTTCACCGCACGAGAACGGAGCGTCAGATGTCGGGCAACCTGAGCATCGAACAGCTGGATGCCGGCATCGCCGCCGGCGAGATCGACACGGTGATCGTGGCCTTCGCGGATGCGCAGGGGCGACTGGTCGGCAAACGCGTGTCGGCACGGCTGTTCCAGGAGGACATCCTGGCTCACGGCGCCGAGGCGTGCGACTACCTGCTCTCGGTCGACGTCGACATGAACACGGTCGACGGCTACGCGATGTCGGGCTGGGACCGCGGGTATGGCGACATGGTGCTGAAGCCCGACGCCGAGACGCTGCGCAACATCCCCTGGCTCGACGGCACGGTGCTCGTCATGGCCGACCTCGTCTGGCAGAACGGCGAGCCCGTCGGCCCGTCGCCGCGTGCGATCCTCGATCGCCAGCGCGACCGCCTCGCCGAGCGGGGCTGGACCGCGTACTCGGGCACGGAGCTCGAGTTCATCGTCTTCGACAACACGTACCGCGACGCGTGGGCGCGCAAGTACGACGCCCTTACACCCGCGACCGACTACAACGTCGACTACAACCTGCTCGCCTCGACCCGCATGGAGCCGCTGCTGCGCGATATCCGCAACAGCATGGACGGCGCCGGGATGTACTGCGAGGGAGTGAAGGGCGAGTGCAACTTCGGTCAGCAGGAGATCGCATTCCGCTATGCCGAGGTGCGCGAGACCGCCGACCAGCACGCGATCTACAAGAACGGTGCGAAGGAGATCGCCGAGCAGCACGGGCAGTCGCTCACCTTCATGGCCAAGTTCAACGAGCGCGAGGGCAACAGCTGTCACATCCACTTGTCGCTGCGCGACGAGGCGGGCGCTCCCGTGATGGCGGGCGACGGCGAGCACGGCTTCAGTCCGGTGATGGAGCACTGGATCGCCGGCATCCTCGCGACTCTGCGGGAGTTCACGCTGCTGTTCGCACCCAACATCAACTCGTACAAACGCTTCGCGAAGGGCAGCTTCGCCCCGACCGGAGTCGCGTGGGGCATCGACAACCGCACGTGCGCTCTGCGCGTGGTCGGGTCGGGATCGGGACTGCGCGTCGAGAACCGCGTGCCCGGCGGAGACGTGAACCCGTACCTCGGCATCTCGGCGATCATCGCCGGTGGCCTGTACGGCATCGAGAACGAGCTGCCGCTGCCCGAGCGTTTCACCGGCAACGCCTACGAGGACGCGGTCGACCATCTGCCCACCACTCTTCGTGAGGCCGCCAAGCTCTTCAGCGAATCGACCATCGCCCGGGCGGCGTTCGGCGACGACGTGGTCGAGCACTACCTGAACCAGGCGCGCATCGAGGTCGACGCCTACGACGCGTCCGTCACCG
>NZ_JAGGPD010000213.1 GCF_018613995.1 Microbacterium sp. ISL-103
GCCAGCACGGTGAGGGCGCCGAGGACTCCCGGAACGACATGCCGGACGAAGGCCTGAGTCGCGGGGACTCTGAGGATGCGCGCCGCCTCGACATGCTCGGCACGGCGCAGCGTGCGCGTCTGCACACGCGCGAGGCGGATGTAGACGGGCACCGCGGCGAGCGTCACTGCGATCGCGATGTTCACCGGTCCCGGCCCCAGCACCGCGACGACGACGAGCGCGACGAGGAACTCGGGGAAGGCCATCAGCACATCGTTCACGCGCATCAGCGCGGCATCGACGCTCCGAGGCGCGAGCCCGGCGAGCGCTCCGACGAGCAGTCCGAAGACGAGGGCGACTCCGGTGGCGAGCAGACCGATGCCGATCGAGCGACCCGCCCCGTACACCACTCGCGAGTACACATCTCGGCCGCTCTGATCCGTACCGAAGAGATGCTCGGCGCTCGGCGGCAGAAGCGCCCCCCGCACCTCGGTCTGGAGAGGGTCGTGAGTGGCGAGCACACCCGGGAATGCCGCGGCGAACGCGAGCACCAGAAGCACAGCGACGGCGGCCCAGAGAAGCACGCCCTGCGCCCGCTTCATCGCATGCTCCGTCGGCTGCTGCCGAGGCGCGGATCGATGAGCGGATGCAGCAGCTCGACCACGAGGTTCACGACGACGAAGACGATGGCGCTGAGCAGGATGATGCCCGTGATGACGGGCAGGTCGCGGTTGCTGATGGCGGCGAGCGTCACCCGGCCGAGGCCCGCGCGCGCGAACACCGTCTCGACGAGCACCGCCCCTCCGAGTACCGAACCCGTCAAGTACGCCGCGAGGGTGATCGCGTTCGCGGCGCCATGTCTGAGCCCGTGGCGAAGCGTGAACCACGACTCGCCGGCGCCTCGCGCCCGCACGGTGTCGGCGAACGGCATCCGTTCCGCCTGCGCGAGGCCGTCGCGCAGCACCTGGCTCAGCAGAGCGGCGACCGGCAGAGCGAGGGTGATCGCGGGCAGCACGATGGTCGCAGGGTTGCGAGCACCGGACACCGGGAACCATCCGAGCCCGAAGGCGAACACGCTGAGCAGGATCAGCCCGATCCAGAACACCGGGGATGACAGGATGACGAGCTCGATCGTCGCCGCGACAGCGCGTCCTGCCTGCCCGCGCACCAGCAGAGCCACAGACAGTGCGAGCACCAGCGCGATCAGCAGCGCCAGCGCGGAGAGTTGCAGGGTCGGCCCGAGCTGACGCCCGATTACCTCGGTCACGGGCATCCGCAGCTGATACGACTCACCGAGATCGCCCCTGGCGAGTTGCCCGATGAACGTCAGATACTGCTCGAGCGGAGGCCGGTCGAGCCCGAGTTCGGCACGGATACCGTCTTTCACCTCTTCGCTGACCTGAGCCTGCGGCCCCAGCATCACCGACACGGGATCACCGGGGATCACCCGGAACGCGAGGAACACCAGCGTCGCCGCACCCCAGAGCACGATGACGACGGATGCCACAAGGCCGGCGATCCGAAGGAGCGCTGCTTTCACCGTTCGCGCCCTCTCGAAGTCTCCGGAGCGCCCGCCGGTTCGCCGGTGCGCTCGCTCAGGAACGATACCGCAGCAGTTCTTCGACGGACGCTCGACGTCTCGGGTGTCAGCCGACGCTCACGTCGTAGAACAGCGGGCGCCCGTACAGGTCGTATTCCAGACCGTCCACGCGCTCGCCGACTGCGGTGATGGCCGACGGGCTGTACAGCGGCACGATCGCCGTGTAGTCGGCGTTCCATTCCTGCAACTGGGTGTAGATGTCGTTGCGCTCGCTCTGATCGCTCGAGGCCACCGCCTGCTCGAGCATCGCGTCGATCTCGGGATCCGCCACCTGAGAGGCGTTCTGGAAACCGTCCGTATGCAGGTGCGCACGCAGGAAGTCGGCGTCGACACCGGAGAAGCCCCAGTCGGTGAGGTCGAACGTCTTGGGTCCGTACTGCTCGTTGTAGGCACCCGGCTCGAGCACCTCGCGCACCAGCTCGAAGCCGATGGCCTTGAGGTCCGACTGGATGGCGTTGGCGAGCGCCGCGCGGTCGTCGGGCACAGGCGTCCAGGCGATCCAGCGTGCAGAAAGACGTTCTCCGTCCTTCATGCGGATGCCGTCGCTGTCGCGCTCGGTCCAGCCTGCCTCGTCGAGGAGCTCGTTCGCCGCGTCCTGGTCGAACGGCCAGCTGCCTTCGAGCGATGCGTCGTATCCCGGCGTGGTGGAGCCGAGAACGCTCCATGCGCGCGGGAACTGCCCGAAGAAGATCTCCTCCACGGCCGCGTCGACATCGATGCCGCGGGCGAACGCCTGGCGCACCTTCTCATCGGCGAAGACGCCGTACTTCTCGTTCAGGTACAGCGAGTACGGAAGACCCGGGTACTCGATCGAGTCCACGGTGATGCCGTCGCCGAGGTCCCCGGCGAGGTTGGGCGGGATGTTGCTCGCGAGATCTGCCTCGCCGCTCTCGATGACACCCGTGCGCACCGACGCCTCGGGCTGGATCTCGACGCGCAGCGTCTCGACCTTCGGAGCGTCCTCACCGTGCGGACCCCACGCGTAGTCGTCGTTGCGGGTGTAGACGAGCTCTTGATCGGGCGTGTACTCGGTGAGCACGAACGGGCCGGTGCCCACCGTGATGTCGGGGCCGCCCGCCTTCAGCTGGTCGGCCGACTCCGCGAGAACCGCCGGCGAATAGAAGCCGAGCTGCGGGGTGCTGGCTGCCTGCAGGAACGGCGCATAGGGCTGCGTGAACGTCACTTTCACCGTGAATTCGTCGACGACCTCGGTGCCCTCGTAGAAGTCCGCCCCCAGCATCGACGCGGCCTGGGCGGACTCGGTCTCGGGATCCACGATGCGATCGAAGTTCGCCTTGACCGCCTCGGCGTCGAACGGCTCGCCGTCGGTGAAGGAGACGTCGTCACGCAGCGTGAACGTGTACTCGGTGCTGTCGTCCGAGATCTCCCACTCCGTCGCAAGCCATGGGCTGAAGGAGCCGTCCTCCTCCTGGAACACCAGCGAGTCCAGCACGGCCCGCTGCACCATGCCCGACACGTCGAGCTGGCTGACCTGGGGGTCCATGTGGCCCGCCGAGAGGTTGGCTCCCTCGATCGACCAGACCAGCTCTCCGCCCTCGGAGTCCGAGGATGGCCCCGCGCACGCGCTCAGCGCGAGGGCCGAGACCGCGGCGAGAGCGGCGAGAGGAAGCAGACGACGGGTGATGCGTGCGGGCATGGCTATTCCTCGAGAGAACGGGTCGGGATGCCCCCAAGTCTAGAACGGATTCTTGGACTGAGTCGATTTGCTACCGCATCCGGCCCTCGGCGACCTCGGTACACTGGATGGCACAACCCACACTCAGGCACGCTCACACAGTGCCGCATACATCGCTCGAGGAGACCTTCATGTCTGTGATTCCCGACAAGCCCGTACTCGAAGGCCTCGAAGCGAAGTGGGGTGAGTCGTGGTCTCAGCAGGGCACCTACCTGTTCGACCGCATCCGCGCAGCGCAGTCAGGACGCGACGGCGTCTACTCGATCGACACTCCCCCGCCGACGGCGTCCGGGAGCCGGCACATCGGTCACGTGTTCTCGTACACGCACACCGACGTCAAGGCGCGCTTCGAGCGCATGCGAGGAAAGAACGTCTTCTATCCGATGGGATGGGACGACAACGGCCTTCCCACCGAACGCCGGGTGCAGAACTACTACGGCGTGCGTTGCGACCCGACTCTCCCGTACCAGACCGACTTCACCCCGCCGTTCGAGGGTGCCGACAACCAGTCAAGCCGTTCTGCCTACCAGGTGCCG
>NZ_JAGGPD010000214.1 GCF_018613995.1 Microbacterium sp. ISL-103
ACAGTCGGCGGCGGCTGGTTCTCGGCTGTCGTCCTCACCCTCGTGCAGCTCCTGATCATCGGGTACATCGTGCTGTGGGCGGTGCTGACGTTCGATGTGCTGCGGCTGTGTGCGACTCGTGAAGATCCCGGGACTCTCGAAACTCGCCATCCCCCTCGTCGCCCTGCTGCTGCTCGGTCTCGTGGGAACGGGCATGGGATACGCCGCGTCGTACGTCGGCACAGCCCGCGGCACGATCAGCACGATCTTCGGACAGAGCGGTCCGAGCCTGCCGCCCAGCGAGGGCTATTACAACATCCTTCTGCTCGGAGCCGACAGCGGCGAGGGACGCGACTCAATGCGGTTCGACAGCATCTCCGTCGTCTCCGTGAACGCGACGAGCGGAGCGGTCACCATCACCGGGATTCCGCGTGAGCTGCCGAACGCGCCGTTCAGCGAGGGCAGCCCGATGCAGGAGCTGTACCCCAATGGCTTCGAAGGTCACAGTTCCAGCTCGTGCGGCTGGAACGGCTGGATGAACCACGTGCGCAACGCCGCCGAGATCTGTCGCGAGGACAACGGGCAGAGTCTGTATCCGGAGGCTGCCGCCCACGGATCCGATGCCGGCATCGAAGCGACCAAGGACGCTGCCGAGGGTGTGCTGGGCATCGAGATCCCGTACTACGTCTTCGTCGACATGCACGGCTTCGCGGACCTCGTCGACGCACTCGGTGGCGTCGACATCAACGTCACCGAGCGGCTGCCCAAGGGCGGGCCGCCCGACGGCACCGATCCGTACGACGTGGACGCGTGGGCCATCGGCTGGATCGAGGTCGGCCAGCAGACCAGGGACGGCGATACCGCGAAGTGGTACGCGCGCTCTCGCTACACCACCAGCGACTGGGACCGCATGAAGCGGCAGCGGGAACTGCAGGAGGCGATCCTCGCTCAGTTCACGCCGCAGACCGTGTTGACCAGATTCAACGAGGTCGCATCGGCCGGCACGGCCCTGATCGACACCGATCTGCCTCAGGACAAGCTGCCCGAGTTCTTCGACCTGATGACCAAGGCGAGGGAGCAGACGGTCACGACCGTCGAACTGACTCCCGACAACGGCGTCGATGAGTTCTCACCGGACTACGACTACATCCACGAGCTCATGCAGACGACGTTGCACCCGCCGACGGAGACCCCGACGCCGACACCGTGACTCGGGTCGCCCCTCCCCGTCGCCCCCTGGCNNAAGCCCACGGCCGCCACCTGAGAGTGAAGGGGGCGGTCGTGGGCCTCCGGTACATGACCGGATTCACCAGACGACGGTGATCGGAGGGGGAGGGATCACCGTCGTCCAGTCGACCCCCGCATGACGCGGGGATCTGACCTAGGCGCGCTTGCGGCGCACGACTCCTGTGGCGACGAGCGCTCCACCGGCTACCAGGGCAGCGGCTCCGCCACCCAGGATCCACGGTGATACGCTGCCGCCGGTCAGTGCGAGCTCGAGTCCTCCGCCGGTGAGCGGAAGTTCGGTGCTCGCGACAGCGGTGCCCTGTTCGCAGTCCTCGGAGGCGTTCTGCCCCTGAGAGACGGTGATCGTCGCGGTGTACGAGCGCGAGCCGTCGAAGGCCAGGGCGTACGTGCCCTCACCATCGGACGGCGGGCGGTAGCTGACGACGAGGCTTCCGTCGGCGGCTGCGGTGTTGCCCGACACGGCGGAGTCGCCGGCGTGCAGACCCGAGACGGACACTCCGACGTTCTCGGACGGCAGGAAGTACCCTGCGCCGAAGGCGACGGTCGATGCCTCGCAGGTGTCGATGATCGGTTGATCGACGCTCACGCGCGGTGGCTCCGAGTACGAGTCAGACCCGTTCGGAGCGGCAGAGGCGACAGCAGGTGCCATGAGCACCAGTGCGCCAGCGGTAAGGCTGATGGCAGCCAGTTTCTTCAGCATGATTCTCCCCAGAAATGCACGCGGAATCGCATCCGGATACACCCCTGCATCCGACTGCGTGGGCCCGTCTCTGTCCCCACGACAGAGTTATGAACCCAGATATTCCCCAGTGAGATTGAACCTACACCATCAGCTGGTCAAAAGTCACGAAGCGCAACGCAGTTCTTCACGAGTGATCTCCGGCGTGCCGATCACCGGGGTGTGGTCGACCACGGTGAGCCGTTCTCCGGCCCCCGCTCCCTGGTATTCGACCGTGATCGTCGACGACTCTCCCGGTGCCAGCAGAACCTGGTGCTGCACGGCGGAACGGGATCCGAGAAGGGCCGTCTGCACGCTCTCCTCCTTGCCGTCGCGATCGATGTGCGAGGGCGTCGCACCCTCGGGGCCGTAGACGGCGATCAGGGTTCGGACCGATCCGGCGGGCACGCCGTAGAACCCCTCGGCGGTGACGTAGGGCGGCAGCGACGTCGCCGCATCCGCCGGGGCGTCGTTCGTCCAGGTCACCGTGACCTGCGTGGTCGGCTCGCCGTCGCACACGCCGACGGCGGTCGAGATGGCTGCATCCGTGTAGTAATCCATCTTGCCGCCGGTGGTGTCGTTGAACAGCACGCCCACATGGGTCTCGGTGTCGTCAGTCGGCAGTGCCCCGCCCAGCGACGAGGCGGCCAGCAGCTTCTCCTCGTCTTCGTGCGCGCTCCAGATGCGGATGCGGTGCTGGTCGGCCGACTCCGCGAGAGCTGCGACGAGATCCTTCGGCTCCGCCTTGGTGAGAGCGGCGGACAGCAGCACTCCCGCAGCCTGGGAGAAGATCTCGTCCTGCACGAGGGGGTCGGGGATGGCCGCATAGATCTCCGACAGCAGCAGGCTCACCACCGTCTCCTTGGTGGCGTCGAAGGGGCCGAATGCCAGCGGTCCCGTCGCCGCGAGCAGGTTCTCGGTCATCACCGCGTCGACGGCGATGACTCCGTCGACGGGCTGTCCGAAGCGGTCCTGCCACCGCTTCGCGATCGCAGGCCCTGCCTCGGTGAAGTCAGGGATGCTGGTGAGGTTCTGCATGTAACGGCCGGGCTGGTCCTCGCAGAGGGCGACCGTCCACTCGCTCAGCGGAATCGGCGTGTCCCAAGAGGGGAAGTCGGGAACCG
>NZ_JAGGPD010000215.1:0-599 GCF_018613995.1 Microbacterium sp. ISL-103
CGCTCCCTGGGCTCGTGTTCATCGAGGTCGCTTACGGAATGGCGTTCTGCATTCTGCTGTTCCGCTCGTTCGTTTCGACGATCCCGAAAGAGCTGGACGAGGCAGCCGTCATCGACGGTGCGGGCCCGATCCGCCTGTTCTTCCGCGTGGCGTTCCCGTTGCTCCGGAGCGTCATTGTGACGGCCATCGTGGTCCAGGCAGTGGCAGTGTTCAACGACTTCGCGAACCCGCTCTACTTCCTCCCGGGTGCCGAGAACGCGACCGTGCAGCTGACCCTCTTCAACTTCCAGAGTCAGTACGCGACGTCTTGGAACCTGCTGTTCACGGACATCCTGCTCATCACCATCCCACCCCTGCTCATGTATATCTTCTTCAACCGCCAGATCGTGGCAGGAATGACCGCGGGGGCGATCAAGGGATGATCGCAACGCACTCACAAGGAGTTCACTCATGAAGTTCCGCCACCTCGGCGCCTCCGGCCTCAAGATCTCCGAGATCACTTACGGCAACTGGCTCACGCACGGTTCGCAGGTGGAGAACACCGCAGCGATCTCATGCGTGCATGCCGCGTTGGATGTCGGAATCACCACGTTCGCCAC
>NZ_JAGGPD010000215.1:635-11614 GCF_018613995.1 Microbacterium sp. ISL-103
CACCAAGGTCTCCTTCCCGACGGGCCCGAAGGGTCCAAACGATGTCGGGCTGTCTCGTAAGCACATCATGGAGTCGATAGACGGGTCCCTTCGGCGTCTTGGCACCGACTACATCGACCTTTACCAGGCGCACCGGTGGGACCCGGCCACCCCGCTGGAGGAGACGATGGTGGCGTTCGCCGATATCGTCCGCTCGGGCAAAGTCCTCTACATCGGCGTGAGCGAGTGGACGGCAGACCAGATTCGAGCGGGTGCCGCTCTTGCGAAAGAGCTGCGGATTCCGTTCGTGTCCAATCAGCCGCAGTACTCCGCCCTGTGGCGCATCATCGAACCCGAGGTGATCCCCGCGTCCGTCGAGGTCGGTGTTTCGCAGATCGTCTGGTCCCCGGTGGCGCAGGGCATCCTCAGCGGCAAGTACGCTCCTGGCGCGGCAGTGCCACCGGGGAGCCGCGCGACGGATGAGAAGGGCGGGTCCGAGATGATCAGCCGCTTCTTGCGCGAAGATGTCCTCGAGCGAGTCCAACAGCTGCGCCCTATCGCGGACGAGTTGTCGCTGAGTATGGCCCAACTGGCCGTGGCCTGGGTACTGCAGAATCCGAACGTCGCGGCGGCGATTATCGGAGCATCGCGCCCGGAGCAGGTGCGCGAGAATGCGGCCGCCTCCGGAGTGATACTCGAGCCTGAGGTGCTCGCGCGAATCGACGAGGCACTGGGCTTGGTCATCGAGCGGGACCCTTCCAAGACCGAGCTCGAGTCGCCGGCGGAGCGTCCAGCATGACAAGCGTTCATTGACCCTGCGAGAGGAGATTCCACTGGGCTCGGTCGCGCTGGGGACAGCGGGATTCGCGTTCGGAGGCGTCAGCGACAGGAACTCGGTGGAGACCATCCGGGATGCCGTCAAACGGGGCATCCGCCTCATCGACACGGCCCGCGCGTACACGCGACCCGGGGAGGAATCCACCGCCGAGGCTCTCGTCGCGCGGGCGCTGAGAGGGGCGAGCGGACCCGATGCGCTCGTCGCCACTAAAGGTGGGCACTGGCGGGAGGGTGACCAGTTCCCTGTTGATGGTCGACCGGCGACCTTGCGTGCGCACTGCGAGGCAAGCCTGCGGATTCTTGACCGCGACCAGATCGATCTCTTCTACTTGCATCACGTCGACCCACGCGTCCCACTCGAGGAGAGCGTCGCGGCATTGAGCGAGATGCGGCGTGCGGGTTTGATTCGGCACGTCGGTCTCTCGAATGTCACCGTCGACCAACTGGACCGCGCATCCCGCGTGGCAAAGATCTCTGCCGTGCAGAACAGGCTCTCGCTGGGGCATCCCGACGGTGTGGAGATTGCGTGGGACTGCGCCCGTCGCGGGGTCGTGTTCATGGCGTACTCCCCACTAGGCGGCGCAGGTGCGAAACCGCCGCAGACGGTGAGCGGCATCGCCGCCCGGATAGGCGTGTCGACGGCCCAAGTCCAACTGGCGTGGCTACGTGTGGCCGCGCCGGGCGTTGTCCCCATCATTGGTGCGACGCGGTCGGCGACAGTGCTGGACAGCGTTCGAGCCAGCGAGCTAGAGCTGTCTCGGGCGGATCTCGCAGAGCTTGCGCGCTCCGTGCATCACGCAAAACCACTCACTGAATGACTTTCGGAGTGACGTGGTTGTGCCGTAGCATGACGGCATGTCTGTGCGAGGTCCATACGCGAAGGGGCTCGCCAAGCGCCACGAGATCCTCGATGCAGCGCTTGAGCTGTTCGCTCAAAAGGGCTACGACCGCACCTCGGTGAGGGAGATCGCTCGACAAGCCGGCCTGAGTCAGGCGGGCCTGTTGCATCATTTCAGCACCAAGGAAGATCTGTTCCTCGAAGTGTTGCGCCGCCGCGATGACCGCTCCTCCGATTCGGCTGAGCCGACGCATACACACTCCGTTGATCGCCTAATCCGCGCCGTTGACCGCAACGCCAACGAGCCGGGTCTCGTGCGCCTATTCGTCGCGATGTCGGCGGAGAGCGCGGAGGATGAAAGCGAAGCGAGAGCATTCTTCGCTGCGCGCTACGAATGGCTGCTGGAGCAGATCGCTGAGGATGTCCGTGCGCATCAGGTGGCCGGAGATATCGCGGCGGATCTGGATGCTGACGACGCCGCGTCGCTCCTCGTAGCCGCGGCCGACGGGCTGCAGATCCAGTGGCTCCTCAACCCCGAGAGCGTCGACATGCCTGCGCGCATCCGCACCCTGTGGGATGCGTTGAAGAATCGGTAACCGACGGTCCCTTGCAAAACCATTCAATGACCGTCATTATGGTTCCATTGCACGAGGTGGCGCAGGTGCCACCTGACCGATGGAGGACCGGTGGCCGCGTTGACGCTCTCCCGCCGGTTGTCGGCGGACAATCCGGTTGCGGTCCTTGCGCTGTTTCCCTCTCTCGGCTCGACAGCACACATGTGGGACGGTGCGGTTAAGGCCATCTCATCGCGTACCCCGCTCGACGTTCTGTTCTTCGACCTTCCAGGCCACGGTGGCGCACCCGCAGAGATCGAGGTCAACATCTCCGCACTATCGAGGGACGTAGCTCGGCAGATTGCTGATCTCTCATGCGAGCGTCCGGTGATCGCGGCCGGGGTGTCGATGGGGGGAGCAGTCGCCGTGGAGGTTGCGAGTGTCCCCGCAACGAACATTGCGGCGTTCGCGTCGTTCAACAGCGGGCTGAGGTTCGGCACCGCCGAAGGCTTCGAAGTCATCATCGAGCGGGCGCGGGTTGCGGGAACCGCTGCGTTCGATCTCGAGGCGACGCGCGTCGGGTGGTTCACCCCTAGTTTCAGTTCCGGCGCCGGCCTCACTGTGGTCGACGGCATGCTGAATGACCTCGGTGATATTGACGTGGAGAGTTACGTCGCGTGCTGCGTTGCTCTCGCGGAGTATGACGGCACTTCTGCCGCCGATTCGCTCAACGGTTTGCCAGGGCTCGTGGTCGGCGGCGTGCTCGACCGTGCCACACCCGCGGAGGGCATGCGAGCGCTCGCGGAACGCACCGGTGCACGATATGCGGAGCTGCCGGGAGCTCACCTTGCCGTCGTCGAGGACCCGCTCCGAACCGCGGCCCTTCTGGAGGACCTGATCGCAGCCTGCATGGACAGTGGTGCAGGCCAAGCGTCACCTCAGACACTGACGAACATCGAGGAGATTTCATGACCATCGCCACCGGCCATGTCGCAGATGAGTTCGAGCCCGTACGCCAGCTCTTCGAGGACTTCCTCGTCGCCGAACCTGAGTACAGCGCCCAGCTCGCGGTCTTGCGCAACGGAGAGACTGCGGTCGAGTTGGCTGGCGGTCCCACACTCGCCGCGGACTCCCTCACCGGTGTGTACTCGGTCAGCAAGGGCGTCTCTGCCCTGGTCATCGCGTATCTCATCGAGCGTGGCATGCTCGCCCTCGACCGACGCGTCGCGCACTACTGGCCGGAGTTTGGTACTGCGGGCAAAGAGAACGTCACCGTAGGCGACCTGCTATCGCATCGAGCCGGACTGGCAGCCCTGAATCCCGGCACTTTCGCCTTCGATGAGTTCCTCGAGCACTCCGAGCAGGGCGCAGCTAGACTCGCCACTCAGCCGCCACTCTGGCTGCCTGGCTCCGCGTTCGGCTATCACGCGTTGACCATCGGCATCCTTATGGAGGAACTGGTCCGCCGAGTGACCGGACGTACTCTTCAGGACGTCTACGACACGGAGATCCGGGGACCCCGTGATGCAGAGTTCTACCTCGGCTTCCCCGAAAATCTTGACGACCGCTACGTCCCTCTCTCGCCCCCTGTCCTGACCGAGCAGCAGCAGCGTGAAGCAGCGGCCAGACCACCCATGGATGCTCTGGCCCAGACAGTCTTCACCAACGTTGATGCCCCAGACGACCTCAGCGACCACGGCATCAGCACCAACAACCCCCGAGTGCGAAGGGTAGGTCCCGCTGCCATCGGCGGGGTCGGCTCCGCGCGGGGACTTGCGCGACTCTACGCAGACGCGCTCCCGTCAGCAGGGCGGCCTATCGCTTCGGAGGCGGTATTCCGGGACATGGCCATCCAGCGCTCTTGGGGGCACGACCGGGTGTTGGACGTGACGAACAGCTTCGGTGCGGTCTTCCTGCTTCCGCAGCCGCGGATGCCGTACGCCGGGCTCGGCGCCTTCGGGCACGATGGTGCCGCTGGCGCCCTGGCCTTCGCAGATCCCTCCACGGGAATCTCGTTCGGCTACATCCCGTGGCCCAGGCAGCACCCTGGGGGCGCGGACCATCGCTCTGTCGCGCTGGCTCGTCTCGCACGCGAGTGCGCCCTCGCTGACGAAGCATCAGCATGACTACGGCTCGACCGACACTGACGAAGGACGACATAGTGACCATCTCCCCCGACTCCCTCGATGGCGCAACCTTCATCGGGGCAACTGCGCCGGAAGGCGTTGCCCCGCGCTTCACTCTCGAAGTTGATCTCGAACAGCCACGAACCGCAGTGACCAGTGCGACGCTCTTCGCCACTGCGCACGGGGTGTACGAGGCATCGGTGGACGGTCTGCCAGTCACCGCGTCGGTATTGAATCCTGGCTGGACGTCCTACGAGTGGCGTCTCGCGTGCCAGGAGTACGACGTGTCCGAGGCGATCCAGCACGGTTCCGGAAAGGTGCGTCTCGATCTTCTGCTCGGCAACGGGTGGTACCGCGGACGCCTCGGTTTCGCCGGCGCTGATGCGAACTACGGAGATGAGATCAGCGTGGCCGCGGTGCTGGAAGTCACCTTCGCGGACGGCATCGTCCAGAGGATCGTCACCTCGGACGAGTGGGCGGCGGAAGCCTCCGACATCACACGGAACTCCCTATACAACGGTCAAACGACCGACGCGCGGCTCCGGGCCGGAGGGCAAGCGCTCGACGTTCACACGGTGGACGTGGACCGCGCGACCCTGATGCCGCAGAGTTCCCCGCTGGTCGTTCGAAACGAGACGCTGTCTCCGGTGGAGATTTCAACATCGCCGTCAGGGCGGACGCTGGTGGACTTCGGCCAGAACTTGGTCGGCTGGGTGCGCTTTACGGTCGCGGGCGAACGAGGCACCCGCATCCGCATCCGCCACGCCGAAGTCCTGGAAGACGGCGAGCTCGGCGTCCGTCCGCTGAGGGGAGCCGAGGCAACGGACGAGTTCATCCTGTCGGGCGACGTTGACAGCTTCGAGCCGACCTTCACGTTTCACGGCTTCCGCTACATCGAGGTCGACGGATGGCCCGGTGACCTTGAGCAGGATAACGTCGAGGCCGTCGTCGTCCACTCTGAGATGGAACGGACAGGATACTTCACCTGCTCGGAACCACTCGTGAACCAACTTGTGCACAACTCCGTCTGGGGTCAGAAGGGAAACTTCCTGAGCGTTCCGACGGACTGCCCCCAGCGCGATGAGCGCCTCGGATGGACCGGAGACCTCTCGGCCTACGCTGCATCGGCGAACTTCCAGTTCGACACCGCCGACTTCCTCGACGGATGGCTGCGCGACCTACTGGAAGAGACACGTCACACGGACGGCCAGGTCGTGCCGCTCATCGTCCCCGATGTGCTCAAGTACGCGCACTTCCCGGACGGATTCTCGCTACCCTGGCACCGTGCGACCGCGGTCTGGGGAGATGCGGCAATCTGGGTCCCTCAAGCACTGTGGTGGTCCTACGGCGACGCCGGCCGTCTCGCGGACTACTACCCCGCGATGGTGATGCATCTCGATTCCATCGAGCAGGACGTCTCGGAGACGGGGCTCTGGGACCGTGGAAACCAGCTGGGGGACTGGCTCGACCCGGACGCTCCGCCGGAGGACCCGGCCGCAGCGAAGGCCGATCCTTCCGTCGTCGCGACCGCCTGCCTGTATCGTTCTGCGTCGTTCGCCGCAGACGCGGCCGACGTCCTTGGCCTGGCCGACGATGCGACGCGCTGGCGCGCACTGAGCGAGCGCACGCGGAACGCCTTCGTCGAAAACTATGTCAAGGCCGACGGCATAGTGCTCTCGGACTGCCCCACCGTCTACGCGCCCGCGATCTCATTCGGGGTGCTCGAAGGTGACCTCCGAGATGCAGCAGGGCGCCGCCTGGCCGAACTGGTTCAGGCCTCGGGGTATCGCGTGACGACCGGCTTCGCCGGCACGCCGTTCGTGACCTGGGCGCTGTCGGAGACCGGCCACCTGAACGATGCCTACCGGCTACTGCTCGAGCGGGAGAACCCGTCGTGGATGTATCCGGTCGTGATGGGGGCCACCACCGTCTGGGAGCGGTGGGACTCCATGCTCCCTGACGGAACCATCAACACCGGTGAGATGACGAGCTTCAACCACTATGCACTCGGCGCCGTCGTGGACTGGGTGTACCAGGTGATTGGTGGCATCCGTCCGGCTGAACCGGGGTACGCGTCCGTGCGGATCCAGCCGCAGCCGGGACCGGGCATCGATTGGGCGGAGACTTCATACCGCACTGTCAACGGGCCGGTGTCCTGCGCGTGGCGTGTGGAGGGCGGCCGACTGGTCAGCGATGTCTCGTTGCCGGAGATGACGCCTGCTGAGATCGTGCTTCCGGACGGGAGCCAGTACGAAGTCACGGGAGGATCGCACCAATTCATCGGGTCCTTCGGCCTCGAGGGACACCAGTGACGCGGGTTGGTTCGCGGGACGGCACGCACCTGCGTCACCACGGCACCTACATCGAGCGATAGGAGTTCACGCCGTGAAAGTCACATGCTGATGGGTGCGCGATGTCGGTAGAGGGACTTATCCTCAGGACCATGGCGCAGACGAAAGCTCGACAGCAGACTGTCCTGGGTGAAGGGCTCGCACTTGGGGCGTTGATCCTTGGCTGTCAAAAAGTTCACGGGAACAGGATGGCCCTGGAGTTCGACTTCCGTCGCGCGTGGCGTGCGTGGCCGTACACGCACCTGTTCCCTGCGGTGAAGGTCGGCCCTGCCCAGGACGATCTGTTTGGCATCATGCAGGACTCAGCGGGCCGGCGCAGCACGCGCCCTACCTACTGGGAGGGGGCGTGGCCTTTCACGCCTGTGATGCGCTTCGACTGGACCGCAGACGAGATCGCCGAGCACTTGTCGGAGGAGATCCCCGCGGATGCGTGGCGTGAACTGGTTGAAGCGTGGTTGCAACCACCCGAGGATAGCTGAGCGCTCCACGCATCGGATTGCATATATTCACCTAACGTCGCATACTGGTAGGGAGCAACTCGCACTCGTCTGGGCTTCTGGATTGGTGCTTGGGTTCCTGGTGTGGCTGCGGCAGCCAGGAATTGCTCGACACTTACGAGGATGCCTGCAACTTATGTAGGCATCCTTTGTCGTTGAAGGGCTGCACGAACCGGTCTTCTTCGTGAGTGTGGTGACGACGGACTGCCCACGACGCGACATCGGGCGCCCACAGCAGCGGTTCGTCGCCAGGGGTCGCTGGCGTCACGTACAGAGTCTCCGGAATCTTGCCACTACGACGCAACGCGTTGATGACCTGGTTGTCCGACTTCTGCTGCGACGTGTCGCGTCGACGCTCAAAGACGACGAGCCCCTGAGCGTGCAGGGAGTCACTCTTGCACAGCTGGGTGAGAAGCACTTCGAAGCAGCGCCCACGTGCGGCCTCGGCGTTCTTGTCCGCGGTGGGGATCGGATTCTGAATCGCCACGACCACCGCGCCGGCGCGAGCGACGGCTGCTGCCATCTTGATGATGCGGGCCTGGCCAGCCTCCGACTGGGCCTCATCCGTCGTGTGCCATCGGCCCGGGCCGACAATCGTCCTCAAGCTCTTGCGGATGTCGTCGAGCTTCGCGAGGGGGAAAAGCACTGCGGTGAGAACATAGAAGCTGTTCCCGCCTATCGCCTGCGCCGGGGTCCGGTATGACTCATCGATGAAGGCGGCCATGGTGCCCTTCGCCTGCGCGTACACCGCTTCCAGCGAGTTGGGGGCGGTGGTGGTGGAGGTGTCGGGCATCTGTCCATTCTTGCGTAGGATTCGCGCGCTATTTCTGACCAGACGGGGCGGTGAACGGCGACATCTCACCCAACCGGATTTGTGAGGCCGGCGCCGGCGCTTCTTGGGCCTCGGGGGATTCCTGGGTGCGTGCCCATGAGCCGAGAAGCTTCAGCTTGTCGGCTGTCTCGGAGTTTTCCTCGGCCGTGTACGTCACGATTGTCAGTCCGCTCTCGCCCTGGACCTCGAACGCATCGAACGTTAAGTCCAGGACGCCGACCTGCGGGTGTAGGAACTGCTTCTGGCCGAAGCGATGGGCGTGCACGTCCTGGCGCCCCCAATCCTTCCGAAAGCGCAGGCTGCGGTTTGAAAGTTCGCCGATGAGAGATGTGAGGTCCGCGTTCAACGGATCGCGGCCGGCCTGGAGCCGCAGCATGGCTGCGGTCAGCCGTCGTGCGAGTGGCCAGTCGACATAGAATTCCTCGGCGCGCGGGTCAAGGAAAATGAAGCGCGCCATACTCGGCCTGTCGGACTCGAAGTGCATGGTGTAAAGCGCCCGCCCGAGCAGGTTCGCACCGATGAGGTCCTGCTGAACGTTGTGCACGATGGCGGGGACAGACAGATTGTTCAGCACGCGTTGCACTGAGCTTCGCACCTGGTCGCTCTTCACCTTGCGCGGACGCGCGGTGACAGCAGGAGCGTTGCGTGCAAGGTCGAACAGGTGGGCGCGTTCAATGTCGTCGAGTTGCAGGGCGGTCGCGACCGCGCCGAGTACACCTTCGGACGCCCCACGAATGTTGCCGCGTTCAAGTCGGGTGTAGTAGTCCAAGCTCACTCCAGCGAGCAACGCCACCTCCTCGCGGCGCAGCCCCGGCACTCGGCGTTCGGTTCCGAAGTCGGGGATGCCCGCCTGTGCTGGGGTGATGTTCCCACGCCGGGAGATCAGGAAATCTCTGACTTCGTTCTTGTTGACCACTGCGGCCACCCTTCTATGAGTATGCCCACCGTACGACGATCCGGGCGCCGCGTGGGCGGGGCGTCGGGAGTTCCTGCACGCGGTGCCGTGTGGCGACCTGGACTCCGGATCGTGGCAAGGCCATCCGCCACGGCTGTGTGACGTTGTGTGACCAGGTGCCTCTTGCACCCGAGATGGTGGATGGCCCGGCGGGTGTCTTCTTCGGTAATGCTGACAGGGTCTGATGGTGCCTCCCAGATCCGTTCATCGTCGGCATACGTTCGGTGCATGGTTGAGTACAGGCAGTTGGGAAACAGCGGGTTGCGCGTGTCGACGTTGACCCTCGGGACGATGGGCTTTGGCGGGACCGGATTCGCGACCAACGTCGGAAAGATCGACGTCGCCGGGGCACGGCGACAGATCGAGATCGCGCGTGATTCCGGTGTGAACCTATTCGACACTGCTGACGTCTATTCGGCGGGCGTCTCCGAGGAGATTCTTGGGGAGGCGCTCGGGGGATCACGTGACGATGTCTTCGTGGCCACGAAGGTGCGTCTGCCGATGGGGGACGGGCCGAACGACGCCGGGCTGTCGCGGTTCCACATCATTCGCAGTGCGGAGGCCAGTCTGCGCCGTTTGAAGACGGACCACATCGATCTCTATCAGGTGCACGAGTGGGACGGGCTCACGCCGCTGGAGGAGACGCTCTCGGCGCTCGACGATCTCGTGCATTCGGGCAAGGTGCGCTACATCGGCGCGTCGAACTTCGCTGCCTGGCATCTGATGAAGTCGCTGTGGACAGCAGATCGGCACGGGCTCACGCCGTTCGTCAGCACACAGGTCAACTATTCTGTGCAGACCCGTGACATCGAGTATGAGATCGTCCCGACCGCTGTTGACCAGGGCCTCGGCATCCTGGTGTGGAGTCCTTTGGCTGGTGGGCTGCTCTCCGGAAAGTACCGTCGCGGAGTTGACGCTCCCGCCGGTAGCCGCCACGTCGAAGGGTGGGGGGAGCCGCCCGTGTACGACGTGGACAAGCTGTACGACATCGTCGAAGAACTGTTCGCGGTCGCAGACAATCATGGTGCTACCCCGGCGCAGGTCGCGCTTGCCTACTTGCTGGCGAAGCCGGCGGTGACTTCTCTCGTTATCGGCGCGCGCACGGAAGAGCAGCTGCAGAGCAACCTCGCAGCCGCGGACCTTCAGCTCGAGCCGAGCGAGTTCGAACGCCTCGATACGGTCAGCGCCTTCAACCTGCCCTATCCCTTCTGGCATCACCTGAACGCGGCCGACCGTCTCAGTCGAGCCGATCTGACGCTCTTGGCGCGGTACATCAAGAAGTGACACGTACCTGGACCGCTGTGACCGAACGACTCTGATTAGGAGACATCTATGACGAACATCGCCATCATCGGAGCGAACGGACGCTCCGCTCGCGAGATCATCCCGCGACTGAGCGCACTGGCCTACACGCACCTGACGCTCTTCCTGCGGCACGCAGATCAGCTGAAAGACTTCGATACGACCGACGCACGTATCGTCGAAGGCGATGCGCACGACCCGGGGTCACTGGATGTAACGGTGGCGAACCAGGACGTCGTCGTTATCGCGCTCGGCGGGACAGACCTCGACGTCACCACGCGCCTGGTCGTCGAGGCGGCTCAGCGTGCAGGCGTTACTCGTATCATCGCCATCAACGCCGGCGGAATCTACGACGAGCTACCGGAGCCGTTCAATGCGTGGGATGACGAACGCGCCGGTCACACCCGACCGACGAACCTGCGGGCGGCCGAGGCCATTGAGCAGTCCGGGCTCCAGTACACGGTGCTTCGTCCGGTATGGCTAACGAACAAGAGTGTCACCGCGGTGGAGCTCACCCAGAAGGGCGAGGTGTTCAAGGGCACGGAGACGTCTCGTGCAAGCCTTGGCCAATTCATCGCAGACATCGTCGCGGACGGCACCCACATCAACGAGAACATTGGAATCACACAACCGGGCACGGATGGCGACAAGCCAGCGCCGTACCGGTGACCTCGGAAGGACCATGGCATGACGCTGCGATCCCTCATC
>NZ_JAGGPD010000216.1 GCF_018613995.1 Microbacterium sp. ISL-103
TCCACAACGCGCAGGAGCTCATCGCGAACGGTCGCGGCCCCTACTTCGACATCGCGAAGATCGAGTCGAGCGAAGAGGCGAAGCTGTGGGACGACGTGTTCTCGTTCAGCGAGGAGTACATCGGCATCCCCCATGGCACGATCCGCGCCACCGTGCTGATCGAGACCCTGCCCGCGGCATTCGAGATGGATGAGATCCTCTACGAGCTGCGCGATCACTGTGCGGGCCTGAACGCCGGACGCTGGGACTACATCTTCTCGATCATCAAGAACTACCGCGGCCGCGGCGCGCGCTTCGTGCTCCCCGACCGCAGCGAGGTCACGATGACGGTGCCGTTCATGCGGGCGTACACCGAGCTGCTCGTGCAGACCTGCCACAAGCGAGGCGCCTACGCGATCGGCGGGATGAGCGCCTTCATCCCGAACCGTCGTGACCCCGAGGTCACGGCACGGGCGATCGAGAAGGTCACCGCCGACAAGAGGCGCGAGGCCGGCGACGGCTTCGACGGCACCTGGGTGGCGCACCCCGACCTCATCCCCACCGCGCAGGCCGAGTTCGACGCCGTGCTCGGCGACCGGCCGAACCAGGTCGACCGCCAGCGCCCCGAGGTCACGGTGACGGCGTCGCAGCTGCTCGATCTGCACATCGGTCGGCCCATCACCGCCCAGGGGGTGCGCGACAACGTCTCGGTCGCGATCCGCTATCTCGAGGCGTGGTTGCGCGGCCTCGGAGCGGTCGCCATCGACAACCTGATGGAGGATGCGGCGACGGCCGAGATCAGCCGCTCGCAGGTGTGGCAGTGGATCCATCAGGACCGCACCACCGAAGACGGCACCGCCATCACCGCCGACTACATCGAGGAATTGATCGACGAAGTGCTCGGCGAGGCCGATCGCCACGACGGCGACCGGTTCGACGACGCGGCGTCTGTGTTCCGAGACGTCGCCCTGCAGGAGGAGTTCCCGGCGTTCCTCACTCTCGGCGCCTACAGCCGGTTCCTCGTCGAAGAAGCCTGATCCGCCCTGCCGGATGAGAAGCCCCTCGGATGCCGCTCCCCGGCATCCGAGGGGCTTCCTCCCGTGCGGACCCACGGATCTCGGCGCTGCGAACGGGCGTAGCCTGAAGGCATGAGTGACGTGTGGTCCGAGGTCTCCTCCGAATTCCTGCACCTCTACCCGGGCGGACGACGTCTCGTCGCGGTGGCCGGAGCGGATTCCGAGCCCTCGCGCCGAGCGGCCGACGATCTCGCCGGCGCGCTGACCACCGCCGGGCAGCACGTGGAGCGCCGACACAGCGACGGCGACGAACCGGCCCTGCGGGCGGATGTCATCGCGCCGTTCCGCGCCGAGTCCGAGAACACCACCGTGCTCATCGTGTCGGGTCCGGATGCGCTGGTGAGCACGACCGCGCGCGGACTCTGGAACTTCATCGTCTGGCAGCTCGCCGGCGACGAGGCACCGCACTCGATCGCCAGCGCGATCATCGACATGTCGAACCCTGACACCCCGACACGACGCTTCGCGGACTACTGCGCACTGCCCGCGTCATACGGCTCCTGAGGCGCAGTCCGCTCACGCCTCGCGGGTGCCTCGGTCTCCCCCCGACCGAGGCACCCGCACGTCCAGCCGCGCTCTGCGCAGTTGGTCCGTGGCGCCCGACGCTCTCGCGCCTGCCCCCGAGCTTCCGGACGGGCGATCCCGCCGCGTCCGGAAGCCGTGACAGCCGATGGTTCAGGGGCGTAGCCCCGTCGTCATCCGCCGTCATGGCCCGCCTGGGGACACGGGCAAGCCCAGGTTAGAGGCGGGTGCCCGACGGCGGATGCTCACGAGGACGATGCGTCACCTCCTGCGCGCAGCGCGGCACTCTGCACTCGCCCTGGCACGAGATTCGCGGTCGCGTGTCACCGGGTGCACGGGTCGCCGATGACCGCGCACAGCGCATCGCCGTCGATCCCCGGCCGAGCAGATGCCTCATCCGGCCGAGGGGCTGCTCAGTTCGGCGAGCTCATCCGGCCGAGGGGCTGCTCAGTTCGGCGGGCTGTTCAGTCCGACGGGCTTCTGTTCGTCGCTGAGCAGCATGGCCTCGGCCAGACGCGGCGGCCGGGGGCGGGCGGCGAGGCGGAACGCGCTGGGGCTGAGACCCACGTGGCGGGAGAACTGTGCCCGAAGCGCTGCCGCATCCGCGAAGCCGCTGCGGACGGCGACCGCTGAGAGATCCTGCGGCGGGGTCGACAGCAGCTCCTCGCGCGCCGTGGCGAGCCGCCGCCGCAGCAGTCGCGCGGCGAGACTCTCATCCGATCCCTCGTACAGCCGGAACAGCTGCCGCCGACTCATGTGCAGCTCTGTCGCGAGCTCCTCGATGCTGAACGCCGCGTCACGGTGCCGATGCTCGATGATGCGCCCCGCTTCGGCCCTGAGTTCGCTCGCCCGATCGGTCTCGCCGTCACCGGGGAAATGCCGGAACAGGCCCCGCACGAGAGCGAGCAGGGTCGCCTCGGT
>NZ_JAGGPD010000217.1 GCF_018613995.1 Microbacterium sp. ISL-103
CGGCGCAGGTAGGCGAACGCGGGCGAGCCGGGCCCGCCGTTGAGGTACTTGTACGTGCAGCCGACGGCCATGTCGACGCCCCAGGCGGCGAGCTGCATCGGGATGATGCCCGCGGAGTGGCAGAGGTCCCACATCATCAGGGCCCCGACGCGGTGCACGGCGGCGGTGATGCCGGGCATGTCCGTGAGGGCGCCCGAGCGGTAGTCGACGTGGCTCAGCGACACGAGGGCGGTCTTCTCGGAGGTCACGGCGACCACGTCGGCGATCTGCACTCCGTGCACCGGGTCGGGTTCGATCCAGCGCACGGTCATGCCGGTCTCGGCGGCGACCCCCTCAGCCGTGAACCGGTCGGTCGGGAAGTTGCCCGCCTCGATCACGAGCTCCGTGCGAGACGGGTCGGCCGTCGCCGCGGCGCGCATCAGCTTGTAGATCAGCACGCTCGTCGAGTCGGCGACGACGGTCTGCCCGGCGGCGGCGCCCAGAGTGAGCCCGGCGATGCGGTCACCGAGCTGCACGGGCAGCGCCATCCACTGCTCGTCCCACGATCGGATCAGCCGTGTGCCCCAGTCGTCGCGGACGAACGCGGCGAGCATGTCGGGAGTCTCCTTGAGCGGGCGTCCGAGGGAGTTGCCGTCGAGGTAGGCGCCGACGCCGGGGGCATCGACGAAGGAATCGAGGTGATCACGCAGCGGGTCGGCGGCGTCGAGGGCGCGCGCCAGCTCGAGGAGTGAGCGTTCGATGGTCGCGGAGTCGCGGGTGTCGGTCATGTCAGGCCTTCAGGTCGGCGCGGCTGAGCGCGCGGGCGAGTGTGAGGTCGGCGTCGATGCCGGGGAGCCGGAGGAGCAGCGCCGCGGGGTCGCGCGGGTCTTGCGGGGCGAGCGTGCGGAGCAGGTCATCACCCTCGATGCCGCTGTCGCGGAGGGCTGCGAGCTCGGCCGGGTTCAGCCCGACCGGCGTCGGACCGTTGCCCATGTCGGTGCCGTAGATCACGGTGCCGCCGGCGGCGTGGAAGCGGCGGACGTTGTCGACCGCGGTGGTGCGTTCCTCGCTGTCGGCATCGTGGATCGAGAGCGTCGAGATCCAGGCGACGGATGTCGCCTGCGCGGCGATGTCGTCGTCGTCGAGACGCTCGGTGAAGGGCGCGTGCGCGAGGCGGGCGGCTCCGAGTCGAGCGGCGCGCTGCGCCTCGCCCGCACCCTCCGCGTGCGCGATCACGGGGAGTCCGCGCACGGTCGCCGCGTCGACGATCGCGCGGAACAGCGCATCGGCGAAGACGGGGCCGGCGGTGGCGTTGCTCGCGACCTTGATGCAGGATGCTCCGGCATCCGCCATCTCGGCGACCGCCTCGTGTGCCATCTCGGTGCTCGCGATCTCGCGGAACGACCCGGCGGGCGCCCAGTCGCGGTCGGAGGGATACCCGCCGACCGGTGTGAGGAACGCCCCGGCGAAGTCGATCATGACGGGGTGCGGGGCGTCGGGGCGCCAGGACTCCGGAACCCCTGCGCCCGTTCGGTCGAGATCGGCGGATGCCGGCACGAGGTCGCGCGAATCTCCGGAGTTGTAGAGCGAGGATGACCGGGCTGTGGCGGCCAGTGCTCCGACGGCGGCGGGGTTCGCGCCGAGGTCGACCACGCGGCCGAGCGTCGAGCCGCCGAGCAGCGCGTGGTCGACGAGCTGCAGGTGCACGTGGTGGTCGGTGAATCCGCCGACGATCACGCCGTCCAGGCGGGGTATCCCGGGGGTGGGAGGCTCGTCGCGAAGCAGCATCCGCTGTCCGTCGAACTCGACGATGCCGTCGCGCCATCCTTCGCCGTCGAAGAAGGTCGCCGCGTGCATCAGCCGCCGACCTCGGTGCGCACGGTGTAGAGCTCGGGGAAGAACGTCAGGTCGAGCGCGCGCTGCAGGAATCCCACGCCGCTCGAGCCACCGGTGCCGACCTTCATGCCGATCGTGCGCGCGACGGTCTTCAGGTGGCGGAAGCGCCAGAACTGGAAGTTGTCTTCGAGGTCGACAAGGTCTTCGCAGGCTTCGTAGAGATCCCAGTGCTGCTGGTGGTTCTGGTAGATCTCGCGGATCGCGGGCACGAGCTCGGGCGTCTCGCGGTAGGGGAGGCGCACGTCGCGGTCGAGGATCTCGGCCGGGATCGGCAGGCCGCGTCGCGAGGCGTAGCGCAGGAACTCGTCGTACAGCGTGGGCTTGTGCCACTCGGCGGTGAGCAGCGCGAGGTTGGCGGGGTGGTCGCTGAAGACGCTCAGCATCTTCTCGTTCTTGTTGCCCAGCGCGAACTCGACGGCTCGGTACTGCACCGACTGGAACCCCGACGAATTGCCGAGCGCTCCGCGGAACTGCGCGTACTCGGTGGGCGTGAGGGTCGCGAGGATCGCCCACTGCTGGGTCATGACGTCTTGGATGCGCTTGACTCGCGCGACGCGCTTCAGCGCCTCGCGAAGATCGTCGCTCGCGAGCAGCTCTCGCGCAGAAGACAGCTCATGCAGCAGCTGCTTGAGCCAGAGCTCGGTGGTCTGGTGCTGGATGATGAAGAGCAGCTCATCGTGGTGCTCGGGAACGCTCACAGGATTCTGCGCGGTGAGCAGCTGGTCGAGCGACAGGTAGGACCCGTACGTCATGCGGCCGGACAGATCGGTGACGATGCCGGCCTCGAGCTCGCGCTCGTTTTTCTCGGTGCTCATGGGTCGCTTCCTGTCGTGATGGACAGGGCAAACATATAACAATCGTGCCGAGCGTCACAACAGTGAAATGTCTCCCCGCGGCCTTCCCCGTCACAGTCTCGGCGTGCGTGGGGGAGCGGTGCGACGCTCGCCGGGGGCTCCGATCGCCTCGAATGCGGCGGCGAGACGCAGCAGTGCGGAGTCGTCGTAGGCGCGGCCGGCGAAGGTCAGGCCGATGGGCATGCCGATGTCGGCCATGAGGCCCATCGGCACGGTGACGGTCGGGATGCCGAGGTGCCGCACGGTCAGGTTGCCGTTCGCGATCCAGGTGCCGTTGCGCCAGCCGAGGTCGGCCGATGCGGCGTTCACGTCCATGTCGGCGGGCCCGACGTCGGCGACGGCCGGGAAGACGACGGCGTCGAGCTCGAGGTCGTCCATCCACTCCTCGAGATCGACGCGACGTGTCTGTTCGAGTCCGCGAAGGCCGTCGGCGAGCTCGGGCATGTCCTCGAACCCCACACCCGGATTGTCACGCACCCAGCTCGGGTACTCGGCGATGTCGTCGTCGAAGCCGGTGTAGCGGTCGGGAAGGGCACCCTCGGGGTGCGGGAAGATCGACGATCCGTCGACCTCGACCAGGGTGTGCAGCTGCGGGTCGCCGTTGGCCTGCAGGAAGTCCTCCCAGCCCCATGCCGACAGGTCGACGATCTCGCGCTGCAGGTACTCCGGAGACACGAGTCCGCGCGTCGCGATGGTGGGCGCACCGGGCCGGTCGCCCTCGTAGTTCGACACCACGGGGAAGTCGACCTCCACCACTGTCGCGCCCGCGGTCTCGAGGTCGCGACGCGCAGCCTCCCACCGCTCGATCACCGAGGTGCGGGTCTCGATGCGCTGCCCCGTGGGGCCACCGATGCCGGGATCGGCCGCCGTGCCGGCATCCGGGTCCGCGTTGATGTACATGCGGGGGATGCCGATGCGGGAGCCGCGGAGCGCCGACGCGGCGTCGACGGCCAGGGCTGGGTACGACTCCGGGCGCACCTCGGACGATGACGGCAACGCCACCCACGGTTGTGCGCGCCAGAAGTCGCCGCGCACCTCGGCGTCGTCGGCGACGATGACCTCGAGAACCTCGAGCAGATCTGCCATCGTGCGGGTGTGCGGCACGACGACGTCCATCGTCGGCACGAGGGGCCAGTTGCCTCGCGTCGAGATCACGCCGCGCGAGGGGGTGTAGGCGCAGAGGGCGTTGTTCGTGGCGGGGCCCCGACCGCTCGACCAGGTCTCTTCGCCGAGGCCGAAGGCGCCGAAGCTCGCTGCGGTCGCCGTGCCCGAGCCGTTCGACGAGCCCGACGCGAAGGGCGCGGTCAGGAAGTCCGCGTTGTAGGGACTCTCGGCACGCCCGTAGACACCGCGCTGCATGCCGCCGTTGGCCATCGGCGGCATGTTCGTGAGTCCCAGGCAGATCGCTCCGCCCGCACGCAGGCGCTCGATCGTGAACGCATCGCGCTGCGCGACGAGGTCGGCGAACGCGGGGCTGCCCGCCGCGGCGGTGAGCCCACGCACCAGGTAGCTGTCCTTCGCGGTGTACGGGATGCCGTCGAGCGGCCCGAGGGTCTCACCGCGCGACCGCCGCGCATCCGCTGCCTCGGCCTCGGCCCGCGCGTCGGGATTCGCGACCACCACGGCGTTCAGGGCCGTCTCGGTGCCGGGGCCGTCGTAGGCGGCGATGCGGGCGAGGTACGCCTCGACGAGGTCGAGAGCGGTCGTCTCTCGGGCTTCGAGCGCTCGTCGCAGATCGGCGATGGACGCCTCGACGACGTCGATCATGAGTGCACCGCCACGCTCGGCTGCTGCTGGGTGATGCAGTGGATGCCGCCGCCTCGATCGAACAGCGGCCGCGCATCGACCGTCACCACGCGGCGACCGGGGTAGGCGTCGGAGAGGAGCTCCCTGGTCGTCGCGTCGGCCTGCGCGTCGCCGAACCCGCATGCGACGACGCCGTCGTTCGTGACCAGGTGGTTGACGTAGCTCCAGTCGACGAAGCCCTCGTCATCGCGCAGCGTGGCCGGTGCAGGCAGATCGATGATCTCGAAGCGGCGGCCGGCGGCATCCGTCTGCTCTGCGAGATGCGCGCGCAGCTCGCGAGTCACCGCATGGTCCGGGTGCTCGGGGTTCTGCTGATCGTGCAGCAGCAGGCGCCCGGGAGAGACGAGCGTGGCGACGATGTCGACATGCCCGTTCGTGCCGAAGTCGTCGTAGTCGCGGGTGAGTCCTCGGGGCAGCCACACCGCCTTCGTCGCGCCGATCGCGCGTGCCATCTCGGCCTCGACGCGCGCCTTGTCGGCGTACGGGTTGCGCCGCGGGTCGAGCTGCACGGTCTCGGTGAGCAGCACGGTGCCCTCGCCGTCGACGTGGATGCCGCCGCCCTCGTTGACGAGCGTCGAGCTCACGAGCTCTGCGCCGACGGCCCCCGCGATGATGCGCGCGTGCTGCGCCGCCTTCTGCCACTGCGCCCACCCGGGGGCGCCCCAGCCGTTGAAGATCCAGTCGACCGCGCCGAGCACGCCGGGGCGATGCGGGTCGACCACGAAGGTCGGGCCTGAGTCGCGCATCCAGAACTCGTCGACCGGGGCCTCGAGGATGTCGATGCTGCCGCTGAGCATGCGTCGGGCACGGGAGACCTCGGCGGGGTCGACGACCATGGTCACCGGCTCGAACTCGGCGACGGCGTGGGCGACGGCCGTCCAGGTGGCGTAGCCCTCTTCGCGCTCGGACGCCGTCTCGCCCAGCGTCGGCCCCTCGGCAGGGAACGCCATCCAGGTGCGGTCGTGCGGTGCGGTCTCGGCGGGCATCTGCCAGGCCATGGGTGTCTCCTCGCTGCGGATCGCGACCTCGCGGACGAGGAATCGCGATCGCTATTGAACAGGTGATCAACGGGTGCTACGGTAGCCCGTGATGAAGACCACGTCAAGAGCCGAAGCTCCTCGCCGGTTGCCGCCGGAAGAGCGCGAGCGCTCGATCCTCGATGCCGCGAAGGCGCTGGCCGGCGACAGCGGGCTCGAGGCTCTCACCGTCCGTGCCGTCGCGGCGCGCGTCGGCGTGACGCCGGCGCTCGTCGCGCACTACCGTCCGGTGATGGAGGCCTTCGTCGCCGAGGTGTTCACCGAGATCGTCTCCGCCGAGCGCGACGAGGTGATCGCCTCGTACGACCCCGACCTCGATCTGCGCACGAACCTGCTGCGTCTCATCGAGACGCTGCTCGACGACTCGCGCGACGACGTCGCCATGGTGTGGGTGCAGTCCTGGGCGCTCGGCGCTCGCAACGAGACGCTCGGCGCCAGGGTCCGCACCGAGATGAACCTGTGGCACAGCGCCCTCGAAGACCTCATCGCCCGCGCGGTCGCCGAAGACCCCGCGGTGCAGGTCGATCCCGGGTCGTCGGCCTGGATGCTTCTGGCCATGGTCGACGGTATGAGCGCGCACTCCCTGGTGCACTGGGCGCCCCGTGATCGCGCCGACCTCGCTCGCCGCACCCTCTCCGCCGTCCTCGACGTGCCGGTGGACCCTCGACCGAGCGCACCTCACACGCCCGCAGAAACCCTCAGGTAAGGACAGCTCATGAGAGCAGAACGCATGCACGCGGCCTCGGCCGAATCGACGGCGATCGTCGATGCCGTGCTCGACTACTCGCGCCGACGGATGCTCGCGGCCGATGTGCCGCTCGACAAGCCGCAGACCCCGGCAGAGCTCAACCGGCTCGTCGGCACCACCATCACCGATGCCGGGCTCGGGTCTCAGCGTGCCCTCAGCGTCTTCGAACACATCCTCGCGCCCGCCTGCCTGACGACGAGTCACCCGTCGTACCTGTCGTTCATCCCCACCGCGCCGACGATCGCGTCGATCGCGTTCGACCTCGTGGTGTCGGCATCCGGCCTGTACGGCGGGAGCTGGCTGGAAGGCGCGGGCGCCGTGCACGCCGAGAACGAGGTGCTGTCGTTCCTCGCATCAGAGTTCGGCCTTCCCGACACCGCCGGGGGAGTGTTCGTGCAGGGCGGCACGATCGGCAACCTCTCGGCGCTGGTCGCGGCGCGGGAGTCCGCGAAGGCCCGACTGCTCGAGGCGGGCAAGGAGCTTCCTCGTCGCTGGAAGATCGTGTGCAGCGTCGAGGCGCACTCGTCGAACAAGTCGGCGGCGAAGGTCATGGACGCCGACGTGCTGCTGGTCGCGGCGGGTGACGACGGAGTACTGCGGGCCGATGCGGTGCGCGAGGCGCTCAGCGAGCACGGCGACGAGATCTGCGCGGTCGTCGCCACCGGCGGATCGACGAACTTCGGCATCGTCGACGACATCGCGGGCATCGCCGCACTCAAGGACGAGTTCGACTTCTGGTTGCACATCGATGGGGCCTACGGGCTCACCGCGATGCTGGCTCCCGAGGCGCGCGGCATCTTCGCCGGCGTCGAGCGCGCCGACTCGGTGATCGTCGATCCGCACAAGTGGCTGTTCGCGCCGTTCGACTGCTGTGCGCTCATCTACCGCGACCCCGACGCCGGGCGCCGCGCGCACACGCAGCATGCCGAGTACCTCGACACGCTCACCGACGCCGGAGACTTCAGCCCGTCGGACTACTCGATCCAGCTGACGCGCCGCCCCCGGGGTCTCCCGCTCTGGTTCTCGCTCGCGACGTACGGCGTGACGGCATACCGCGAGGCTGTCCGCGCGACGCCCGCCCTCACCCAGAAGATCGCCGCCGAGATCGCCGCGCGCCCGGAGCTGCGGCTCGTGCGAGACCCTCAGCTCTCCGTCGTGGTCTTCGAACGCGAGGGGTGGGAGCGCGAGGACTACGACCGATGGTCGGATGAGCTGCTCGACTCGCAGCGCGCGTTCGTCGTGCCGAGTTCGCACCGCGGGCGCCCGAACACGCGGTTCGCGATCCTCAACCCGCCCACGACGTTCGATGACCTGATCGGCATCCTCGACACGATGAAGTAGGTCGGCCGCGCTCGACCCGCAGAACGGTCGAGTCCCGCTCAGCGCGTGGTGTGCGCGTCGAGGAACTCGATCGTCTGCTGCAGTGCGGTCTGTGCGTCGGGCATGTCGAGGTGGAACTGATACTCGTGGGGCAGTGCCGGCTCGTGCGGCGCCGGCCAGAACAGTGTCGTCACATCGACCCCCAGCTCGTCGAGGCGCTTCGCCATCGGGATCGACTGCAGCCAGGTCAGCCCGTCACCGTTTCCTCCCGAGATGTACGTCGTCGGGAAGTCCTCGGTGACCCAGTCGATGGTCGACATCGTGGAACCGGTCGCGCCCTCCGCCCAGGTCTTGTCTCCGGCGTACGCCCACATCGACGTCTTGAGTCCCCAGCCGGCGACCCCGTCGAGCTGGGCGAGCGCAACCAGGTCGTAGACACCGCAGTTCAGCACCGTCGCCACGACCTGCTCGGCCTTCAGCGACGGCGTGATGCCCATGATCTCGGCGTAGTCGGGGTTGGAGATCAGCGTGGCCATCTGGCTCGCGAGCTGTGCACCCGCAGAATCGCCTGCAAGCACGATCTGCTTCGGGTCGACGCCCAGCTCTGCGGCGTTCTCGTCGATGTATGCGAGGGCATCGTCGAGCTGATGCACTGCGAGCGGGTAGACGCCCTCCGGTCCGATCGTGTAGTTCACCGCGATGGTCGTGTACCCCTCGGCCGCGAGAATCCGCATGTACGGGTCGACATTCTCCTTCGCCCCTGAGATCCAGGCGCCGCCGTGGATCCACACGACGGTGGGCAGCGGGCCGGTGGCGGACGCGGGTGCGAAGACGTCCATCGTCGTGTCGACGCCACCGTCGGCGTACGCGACATCGAGCTTCTCGGTGAGCTTCGTGTCGGGGACGTGCTTGTCCATCTCGGCAGCGGTGTCGTCGCCGCCCTTCGTGAACACGGCGCGGATCAGTATGGCAGAGGGCCAGGGCGTGATCGCGCCGACGATGGCGATCACCGCCGCGACCGAGAGGACGAGCGCGAACGCGACCTTCGTCCGGTGCCACGGGCGTCGAGTCTTCGCCGATCGAACCGACTCGTCTTCAGGCGCTGTCGTGGTCACGGAAACCCCTCTCCGCGCATCATCCTGGCAGTATTTCGGTCGATGCCGCCGGAGGCAGGGGCCAGCGAGGAAGAGGTCGCGTGGCTCAGGTGCCGGATCAGTCGACAGTCAGCCCCGCGATGATGCGGCTCAGGGCATAGTCGAACGCCGCATCGACGTCGCCGCCCAAGCGGAAAGCCCCGGCGAGCTCCATCTGCAGGAATCCGGTCGCCCACGCGGTGAAGAGGCGCGCGGCGTCGAGTGCGTGCTCGGATCCGACGAGAGTGGCGCACGCGCGCAGCACCGGAGCGGACGTCCGGTGCAGGGCGTCTTCGGGGGCTGAGGCGGTGAACAGCAGGCGGAACGCCTCGGGATGCTCGTGTGCGAAGCCCCGGTACGCGGCGGCGAGGTCAGTGAGACCGTCTCCGGCCGCGGTGAGACGGCTCGTGAGCGCATCGGCAGACGCTTCCGCGACCGCGGAGAGCAGCGCGTCGCGATCGCGGATCCGCTTGTAGAGCGACGGCGCGCGCACGCCCACCCGCTCTGCGACAGCCTGCATCCTGAGCCCCGTCGGTCCGGACGATTCGAGGATGACGCGGCCGGCAGCGACGATGGCGGCCAGCGAGGTTCGTTCGGGGGTCGGCATTCGGGACTCCTTCATGGCTATTGACATTAGCTATGATAGCTACGTAAAGTAGCCATCGTCAACCACTCGAAGGGAACGGCCATGAAGCTCGCACCACACCTGCACCGGCTCGGCAGCGACATCGTCGCGTCGTACCTCATCGACCTGCCCGAGGGCATCACGCTCATCGACGCCGGGCTGCCCGGGCACTGGAACGATCTGCAGCGCACGCTCGCAGAGATCGGGCGCCCGCTCTCCGACATCCGAGGCATCGTCCTCACCCACGGCGACAGCGACCACATCGGATTCGCCGAGCGACTGCGACTCGAGACAGGAGTGCCGGTGTTCATCCACGGCGCCGACGCGCATCGTGTGCGCACGGGCGAGAAGCCGAAGACACCGATGGGAACGGCCCGCATCGGTCCGATGCTCGCCTTCCTCGCCTACAGCGTGCGCAAGAACGGGCTGCGCACGCGCCATGTCGCCGACGTCGTGTCCGTCGACGACGGGCAGATCCTCGACCTGCCCGGCTCCCCGGTCGTGATCGGGATGCCGGGGCACTCGCCCGGCAGCATCGCCGTGCACGTCCCCGAGGTGGACGCGGTCTTCGTCGGCGACGCGCTGACCACCCGTCATGTGCTGACCGGCCGGGTGGGCGCGCAACCGGCGCCGTTCACGGACGAGCCCGCGGAGGCGCTCGCCTCGCTCGACAGGCTCGCCGGTGTGTCGGCATCCTGGGTGCTGCCGGGTCACGGAGCGCCGTGGCAGGGATCGCCCGCCGACATCGCCGCGGCCGTGCGCGCCGCCTAGGACGGCGCAGGGGTCACGGCGTCCGGCGTGCCGCCCGCACCGATGCGGTGTCGCTGATCGTGATCTGCGGCGGGTAGAGCCCCATGACCTGGATCGCTGCGGCGTGATTCTCAGCCGTCGATCCGGCACAGGCATCGGCGACGACCGTGACGCGCGCTCCGGCATCCGCTGCGGCCAGTGCGGTCGAGATGACGCAGCAATCGGTCGAGACTCCCGCGAGCACGACGCGGGCGCCCGTGCCCACGATCTCCTCGATCTCCGACCCCCACTTGCCGAAGGTCGGCAGATCGAGAGTCGGCCGCGGCGACAGGGTCTCGGCCTCGGGAACCAGATCGAACAGCGGATCCGAGGGTGGCTGATCGGCGAAGGGCCACGCGGCGAAGTAGTCGCCCCACGAGGTCGAGCGGTCGGCGGTCGGCATCCAGCGGGTGACGATCACCCGGTCGCCGAACGACTCGGCGAGAGACCGGATGCGCGGCATCACGTCGCCGAAGAACGGCGACCCCCAGGCCGAGTCGGCAGACGCGAAGATCGCCTGGGGATCGATCACGATCAGCCAGGCGTCCTCTGCGCCTGAGCCGGTCGGCCGAGTCCTCACGCCGACTGCTCCTGCCGACGGATCGTGCCCGCCCGTGCGAACCAGGTCACGGCGAACGAGAGCACCAGTGCGAAGAAGACGCCCAGGTTCGCGTATGCCCAGTCGCCGTCGACTCCGCCGACGAGGCCGAGCAGATAGCCCTGCCAGTTGTTCCACGGCGCCGCATCCGCGAATCCGTTGAGCACGAAGCCCCAGCCGATGACGCTCGCGACGACCATCGTCACGATCGAGGTCCAGTCCCACGCGCCGTAGCGGCCGCGGCTGTCGAACAGTGCCTCGTCGTCGTAGTCCTTCTTGCGACGCAGGATGTCGGCGATCAGGATGCCGGCCCACGAGGCGAGCGGCACACCGAGCGTGATGAGGAAGCTCTGGAACGGTCCGAGGAAGTCGGTGGCGAAGAACACGACGTAGATCGTTCCGAGCGTCAGGATCACGCCGTCGATCGCCGCGGCGGACGGGCGGGGGATGCGGATGCCGAGGCTGAGCAGCGTGAGGCCCGACGAATAGATGCCGAGCACGGCGCCCGAGACGAGGGCGAGCACGGCGGTGAGGAGGAACGGCACGAGCACCCACACCGGCAGGATGGTCGCGAGCGCCCCGATCGGGTCGGCCTGCACCGCGGCGAACAGATCGTCGTCGGAACCGGCGAGCAGCAGACCGAAGACCACCAGGATCACGGGGGCGACCGAGCCTCCGATCGTGTTCCACAGCACGATCGCGCCGTCGGAGGCCGTGCGCTTCTGGTATCGCGACCAGTCGGCGGCGAGGTTGATCCAGCCGAGGCCGAACCCGGTCATCACCATGACCAGTGCGCCGATGACCTGACCGAGCCCGCCGTCGGGGCGGGCCATGACGGCTGCGAGGTCGATGCTCGGTGCCGCGAGGACGACGTAGAGGATCGTCATGGCGCCGGTGATCCACGTGAGCACCGACTGCAGCTTCATGATCGTGTGATATCCGAGCACGGACGCCGTCACGATGAGCGCCGCGACGATCACGGTGGCGATGATCTTTAGGGCGATGCTGTCGCCGTCACCGCCGAGCTGAGTGATGACGGTGGCCGTCGCGAGCACGGCCATGATCGCGAGGAACGTCTCCCAGCCGATCGAGGTCAGCCACGAGACGATGCCCGGCACCTTCTGGCCCTGCACGCCGAAGGCCGCACGGGACAGAACCATGGTGGGGGCCGAGCCGCGCTTGCCGGCGATGGCGATGAGGCCGCAGAGGAGGAAGGACACGACGATTCCGATGACGGAGACGACCGTCGCCTGCCAGAACGAGATGCCGAAGCCGAGCACGAATGAGCCGTACGACATGCCGAACACCGACACGTTCGCCGCGAACCACGGCCAGAACAGGTCGCTCGGCTTCGCCGTGCGCTCGGATTCGGGGATGATCTCGATGCCCGCGCGCTCGATGAGAGCAGGCTTGATGTCCGTCATGCCATCATCCTGGCACTGCGGATGCCCCGCAGGGCTCAGCCTGCGAAGAATGCTCCCGCGACGCGAGTGAGGTCATGCAGGTCCGAGACGCCGGCGAGCTCGCGGGCAGAGTGCATCGACAGGATCGGGATGCCGACGTCGACGGTGCGGATGCCGAGGCGCGTCGCCGTGATCGGGCCGATCGTCGAGCCGCAGCGCACGTTGTTGTTCGACACGAACTCCTGGGTGACGACGTCGGCCGACTCGCACCAGCCGCGCCAGGCGGCGGAGCCCACGGCATCCGTCGCGTACCGCTGGTTGGCGTTGAGCTTGAGGATCGGACCCGAGCCGAGCACGGGCTGCACGACGGGATCGTGCTTGTGCACGTAGTTCGGGTGCACCGAGTGGCCCACGTCGCTCGACAGGCACCACGACGAGGCGAAAGCCCGGCGCCGTGCCGAGGCGTCTGCACCGAGAGCGTCGTAGACCCGGCCGAGCACGTCTTCGAGGAAGGGACCGGCCGCGCCGGAGCGGGAGTTGGAGCCGAGCTCTTCGTGATCGAACGCCGCGAGGATCGCGACGGGTCCGCTCACGGCGGTGTCGATCGTCTCGAGCGCGACGACTCCGGCATGCACCGAGGCGAGGTCGTCGAGGCGACCCGAGGCGAAGAACGCGCTGTCCTTGCCGAAGACCGCTCCGCGCCCCGTGTCGGCGATCACGACGTCGTAGCCGCGGATGTCGGATGCCGAGACACCGGCCGACGTCGCGAGCTCCGCCAGGATGTCCTCCTGGGTAGGGTCGCCGAGGCCCCAGACCGGCTGCGTCTGGAACTGCTTGTCGAGGGCGAGGCCGCTGTTCGCGTCGCGGTCGAGGTGGATGGCGAGCTGGGGCAGGCGCAGCATCGGTCCGGTGTCTGCGAGCACGACACGCCCGTCGGCCAGCGCGAGGCGCCCGGCGAGGCGCAGCTCGCGATCGAGCCACGAGTTCAGCAGGGGCCCGCCGTAAACCTCGACGGCTGCCTGCAGCCAGCCCTTGGATCCGGTGGTCGGCTGCGGCTTGAGCTTGAAGCCGGGGGAGTCGGTGTGCGCGCCGAAGATGTGCACGGGGGTGAGGGCGGTGGCATCCGCCGGCACGGTCCAGCCGATCGCGGCGCCGTCGCGCACGACGACGTAGCGTCCGCCGGGGGTCACATCCCACTCGTCCTCTTCCGCGAGCCGCGTGAACCCGGCGTCTTCCAGGCGCCGGGCCATCTCGGCGGCGGCGTGGTAGCTCGAGGGCGAGGCGGCGACGAAGTCGGCGAGGTCCTCGGCGTGGGCGAGGGCATCCGGGGTGACGGGCATGAGCGGCCTTCCTGCAGGGGCGGTCCTTCGATCGTAATCGGCGCGCCGCTGCCTGATCGCCGCAGAGGGTCGGAGCTGGGTCGTTCACCTTCCCGTCACCATCGGCGGGTACGTTCGGTCTCGATAGCGCCTAGGGTTCCGGGGTTCGTCCCGTCTGGTCCGAGCGGCGCCACGGTGTCTCTCCGCAGGGGCGCCGTCATCTGACAGGACAAAAGCCCGGAGGACCCTGTTCGTCGCGCCCGCGACGAATGGAAGGGTCTCGCATGTCCGCACTCGCGTTCGCACTCGTCATCGCCGCAGCCTTCGCGCACGCCGCCTGGAACGTCATCGCCCACGGTGTCAGCAAGGCCGGCATGCCTTTCCTCTGGTGGGGCGCGGTCGGCGGCACGGTCGTGTGGATCGGCGTCATCCCGTTCACCGGCGGCCTCGGCACCGACGATCTGGGGGCCTTCCTGCTGGGGGTGGGAGTCTCGGCTGTGCTGCACGTCGCGTACATGGCCGTTCTGCAGCGCGGCTATCGCGAGGGCAACCTGTCGACTGTCTATGCGACTGCCCGTGGCACGGGACCCTTCCTGTCGGTCATCGTGGCTGTGCTCCTCCTCGCCGAGCGCCCCTCCGCGTTGGCACTGGTCGGCGTGGCCGCGATCATCGTCGGTGTCGTCGCGATCGGTCTCGTCGATCGAGGGCGAGGGGATCGGCCACGGCGCCGCATGGATCCCGGTCTCGTGTTCGGCCTCCTCACCGGCGTCGCGATCGCGATCTACACGATCTGGGATGCGAACGCCGTGCGCACCTGGAACCTGTCGCCGGTGGCGTTCATGGTCGGCACGATGGTGCTCGAGATCCCGTTCTACTCGCTCGGCGTGCGAGGACGGTGGGCGGCGGTGCGCACGCTCGGGCGCACCCAGTGGCGGCGCATCGTGGCATTCAGCATCCTGTCTCCGCTGTCGTACATCCTCGTTCTCACCGCCATCCAGATCGCGCCGGTCGCCCTCGTCGCCCCTCTGCGCGAGGTGAGCGTGGTGCTCGTCAGCCTGTTCGGGGTCTTCGTCCTGAAAGAGAGTCGACCCGGATGGCGGCTGGCCGCATCTGCGGTGGTGGCCGCGGGCATCGTGCTGCTCGCACTGTGACCGGGTGATTGGATGGATGTCGTGTCAGTGACCTGGAGCCTTCGAGAGAGCAGGGCGTCGGATGCTCCCTGGATGGCCGAGTTGCGCGCGGTCGTGATGCGACCCGATCTGGAGCGCCTCGGCCGGTACGACCCGGTGCGCGTGCGGCAGCGGTTCCTCGATGCGTTCGTGGCGGCGAACACCTGGGTCATCGTGGTGGAGGGCGAGGATGTGGGGCTCGTCGCCGTACGCTCCGAAAACGACGCGGTGTGGATCGAGCACTTCTATCTCGCACCGGCTGTGCAGGGGCAGGGGCTCGGATCCGAGGTGCTCGCCGGCGTGCTGGCGGAGAAGGGGCGTGAGAGCGCGCGGGATCTGGCGGAGGCGCCGCCGTTCCGCCTCAACGTCTTGCAGGGCAGCCCCGCGCGGCGGCTGTACGAGAGGCACGGGTTCGTGGTCGAGAGCGAGGATGCGGTCGACGTCTTCATGCGGGCGGAGTCGCGCCGGAGGTGACCGGTCGCGCGCTTCCCTCGCTCGCGCATCCGGGGTTCGCGTCACTCGTTCTCGTCTCTCGTTTCTCGTCTCTCGTTCTCGTCTCGTGTCTCTCGTCCTCTGGTTCTCTGGTTCTCCTTTCTGGTTCTCGTCTCTCGTCTCTGGGTCTCGCCTCGTGTCTCCCTTCTCATGTCTCGTGTGCCTTCTGCCCTCTCCCTGCGGCCCGTTTGGGGGCTCGCTCC
>NZ_JAGGPD010000218.1:0-16665 GCF_018613995.1 Microbacterium sp. ISL-103
AAGTTCTTCCAGCCACTCGCCCCGTCCATCGTGGCGGCCTCGTAGTATTCACGCGGAATAGAGACGATGCCCGCCATGAAGATCAGCGTGGCGAGCCCGACACCCTTCCAGATATCGACCCCGATGATCGAGTACAGCGCCAGGTTCGGGTCGGTAAGCCATCCGGGCCCCTGGATCCCGACGAGCGCGAGCGTCTGATTGATCAGGCCGTCCTCGGGGTCCATCAGCGCGCGGAAGGTGATCCCGACGCCGATGGTCGACACCAGCACCGGGAAGAAGATGACTGCTCTGAGGTACCCCCTGGCGAGGATGGGCGATGTCAGCAGTACTGCCAGCGCCAGCCCGAGGATGACCTTGACTCCGGAAGTGAGCACACCGTAGATCAGTGTGTTCATGAAGCCCTTAGTCAGCTGTGGGTCTCGGAAGAACAGCGAGAAGTTGTCCCAACCGATGAACTCGACCTCGTACAGGTTCCACCGCGTGAACGCGAAGTAGAACGACGCGAACGTCGGGGCGAGGAAGAGTACCGCGTAGATGAGGCCCGCGGGAAGTAGGAACCAGTAAGGGTAGGTCTTGTGGGAAAGGCGTCCGGTCGTGCGGCGCTTCGGAGGCTTCTCTGCCTCGCGAAGCGCGGGCGCGGAGGGTGCCAGCGTGCTCATGGTGAGCTCCATCCAGTCATGGGCGGTCGGGGGACGCGACTTTCGTCGCGCCCGCCGACCGCCAGGTCATCAGGCCGCGATCACCAGCCGTCGAGGCCGAGCTGCTGTGCCTGCTTCTCGACATCCTGGTCATACAGCGCTGCGGCGTCTTCTCCGCTACGGATACCGGAACCCACCTCAACGAGCAGCTGCTCGAGTGCCGGGCCCTTGATCGGCGACAGGAACTCCAGCGCAGGAGCGGTCAGCCCATCATCGAAGTACGGGAACATATCCGTCACCATCCGAGGAGCATCATCGGGCAGCTCGCAACCCTCGACGAGCATCGGTCCAGTGACACCCGACGCGTCAATAATCGCGGCGCAACCAGCCGGGCTGGCGACGAAGGCCATGAACTTCTTCACCTCTTCGGGATACTCGGTGTTCTTCGGCGCGTAGACGGCCGGCGGGTACCACACGGTGGCCCCGTTCTGTGACGCGTCCTCGCCTGGCACCGGGAAGAACCCGATGTCGTCGAGGTTGTCAGGTGCGAGAGTCAGCAGAGACGAGTACAAGGCAGTGAACATCGGGTAGTGACCAGCTTCGCCAGTCGCTACGGCCAGCAGCCCTTCATCCAGGGTTGCAGAAGCGAAGTCCGGGTTGAAGTACTCTCCGTCGACCAGGTCCTGCAGCTTGGTGAAGCTCTGGAGGGCGACCGGGTCTGTGGCGAACTTCGCCTCGTTCGCGGTGTACTGCTCGCCCCACTCGGGGTCGGCAGCGTAGATGTTGTAGAAGTCCGACAGGGTGAGCAGCTGCGCCGTCCACGTGTCGCCGAAGGTCATCTCCACCGCGGACTTTCCAGAAGCTTTGATTGCGTCGGCGTTGGACAGGAACTCATCCCAGGTCGTCGGGATAGACAACCCGAGCTCCTCGTATAGCGGGATGTTGTAGAGGAACCCGCCGGTTCCCGCTGATCCAGTCGGCGCACCGTAGACGGCGTCGTCAGCCCCTGACACGACACTGCGGAACGTTTCGTCCAGGTCGCCGACCCAGGGCTCATCCGCGACGTTGAGGAGGGTCTGATCGGGGTTCAGGCCCTGCAGCTGTGACCCGCTGTTGTACCAGAAGATGTCTCCGACCTCGCCTGTGGCAAGCCGGGTCTTCAGAAGATTGTCGTACTCGGAACCCGCGCCACCGCTCGGGTCGACCTTGATGGTGATTCCGGGGTTCTCCGCCTCGAACGCATCGACGAGAGACTGGGCGATGTCGATGTTCGTCTGCACGCCGCTGCCTTGCAGCCAGGTGAGTTCGACATCTCCCGCGTCGCCTCCCCCGGCGCCACTCGAGCATCCGGCCAGAACGACGCCCGCGACAGCAGCCACTCCGACAGCGGCGACCAACATACTGCGCCTTGGTACCTGAGACATCTCTTACCTCCTTGTAAGCCGTCGCCAGCGACGGTGCCGTGTACCCGAGATGAAAACTGTTCATCGACGGGGTTTCATTATCGTACGATGCCAACCCGGGCGCGTCAATGAAACGATCAAAAGACTCCGGACGGACGTTGGAACGCGGTGCCGCCTATGCGGCAACCCCGGAAACCGTCGCCGCTGCGCTCATGCTGAGCGGCCAGGGCGTGGAAGGGCTGGCGTGGGCACCCCAGGTCCAGTCGCTCGAGGCCATTGTCGCGCACCCCGCGTACCGGGGCCGCGGGTGCGGGAGCGGGAGCGTCCTCCTGGAATCGGTCGCCGCTCACGCGTACCTCGACCTCGGTGCGCGCCACCTCATCACCCGCATCGCCGCTGACGACCCTGAGCTGCTCACCTGGTTCGGCGACCGCGGCTTCCAGCTCGCCAGGCCCGGGCTTTCGTTCAGCATCGCGGGCATGCCCATGATGCCGACGGCAGGGTACCGGGACGCATGCCTGCCTCTGTCGAACCTGCCGATGTTCGTGAGCTAGTTAGGAGGTGCGGGGCTGGTCCAGCCCCGCACCTAGGCGACCCAAGGCTGGCGGCGACAGCGCCATCTAGTCGGCTTCACTCACAAACTCTTCGACGAACGTCACAACCTCAGCAGCGTCCTCAGCCGAGGCTCCATGCGTCTCCAGCGCCTTCATCAGCGCAGGCCGGAGAAGTTCTCGAAGATCCGCAGGGATCACATCCATCGTCAACAGGTGTCCGGCGTGCGAGAGCACACGCATCACCGCGACGTCCATTTCGGCGCTCTGAGCCACGTCGTGGTCGAACAGTGCACGGTCTCCCGTATTGCGCCCCGACGAGGCGAGCAGGATTGAGTACGCGAGCACTTTGGCAGCGCGGTCGACGTTCCCCTGACGCAACCACACGTTCGCCGATGGCCACAGCTGCTCGGCGAACAAGACTTCCGCTTGTCCCCGCTGCGCCGCTCTCGCGAAGCGCTCCAGCTGTCTGCTGAACCTCTTACCATCGCCTTGACTCGCCAAGGTGTGCAACAGGAAGCCCTCATAGATGGGACGGCGATCTACGTCGGATATCTCTCGGGCTCTGGTCCACAACGCGTACGCCTCGTCGAGATCGCCTTCGGAGAACGACAGCGACGCATGGGCGCTCACCGCACGGGACAGAGCGTTGACGTCCGCCGTTCTGGCAGCGACTGCTTCCGCGCGCTCCGCCAGGGCACGCGCGTACGTCAAATCTGGCGCGTCTTCATCGTTGACGAATGTGTTGGCGAGGGAGGCGAGCGCCAATGCCGCGCGCTCATCATCCCCGAATGCTTCCGCTTGCATGGCCGCCCGCTCGAAGTGTGGGCGCGCATCCAAGGGCCGTTGCATCCGGGTGAGGACTTCACCGAGGTTCAAAGCCACCAGCGAGCCCAGCACACGGTCTTCACGCTCGCCGGCAATGTTCGCGGCAGCGTAAAGTCGCTCCAGCGCGTCCTCCTCTTTGTACAGAGCCAAGGACACCAACGCTGAATCATTGAGTGCATTGCCGTAGACGGTTGGGGAGCCCATCGGCGACAAGACCTTGAGCGCGTCGTCATAGAGCGCCAAGGCGACATCGAGTGCCCGATAGGAGTGTTCAGCAACCCCCGCGAACTCGAGCAGGAATGACGAGTGCTCTCCGCCTTCCGCACTCAACAGACGAGCGGCCTCACGGAGTCGAGACAACGCTTCGGAGGGGTCCGCCGCCGTGTCCAGCGCCAGCAGACCCGACAACCGGAAGCACTCCCCCGCAAACGCCGATGTCACGGCGGCCGCGGCGAACTGGCGGAGATGCTCCGCACCGCGTTCGTGCTCTTCAGCGGCACGCCAGACCACGCGAAGGTTGCGCACTCCCCGTCCGGCCCAATCCTCATCGCCGTACTCCAGCAATTCCGCCACCGCGCCCAGCAGGATCGCCTCTGCCTCGCCCAGCCATGCCGATTCCTCGTCCGATGTCGACGCGTCCGTTCCGCGAGCAGCGAGAACTCGGGAGAGGAGTACCGCTCCAAGATCTGCCACGATCCTGGCTCTGTGCAGCCCGACTGCCGTCTCTATAGCCCGACGGAGAAGCGGCAACGCTTCGCCTAACCGGTCAGCCTCCGCGTAGTCGATGGCGAGCTCGTGAGCGGCATCAGAGATCAGTAGAGGGTCGCCGGACTCCTCCGCTGCGTCGACCGCGCGCTCCGCATACGACGTCGCTCGCGCTCGATGTCCATCATCTCGAGCAGATCTCGCAAGGTGGCCGAGAACGGCAACCTGCAGTTGAGTGTCCCCTCGCCGTTGCGCGTTCCTCAACACGCGCTGCAGCTTGGCGCGCCCGTCACGAACGTCGCCGTTGGCGATGTCGAGGACGGCCGAGCGTGCCAGCCATGAGCCCGACAGATGCGGGTCTCCCGTCGCGCGAACCTGCTCCTCCAGGCGCAACAGGCGTTCCTGAGCATCATCAGAACGGTTCTCGACAGCGTCGTACTCAACCAGGTTGAGTCCCGTGCCGACGATGCCGACCTCGTCATCGAGCTGTGTATACCTCTCGAGCGCGTCGGAGGTGAATCTTCGCGCCTCATCGTTGCGGCCCGATTCATGATGCACGGCTCCCAGGCTTTGTAGGAGTTGAGCGGCAAGCAGCGGCGCACCTGCTTCGTCGGCGACACCCGCAGCATCTCGATAGAGAGTGAGAGCGTCTTCGGTGTCCCCTTCACGCCGTGCAACGAACGCTGTCACCGCAAGAACTTTTGCCGCGAGCGTGCTCGCCGGCGCTGCCCCTCGAACGCCCAGAGCGCGCGCGGTGACCGACGTCGCACTCTCGTACTCATCGAGGACCGACTCGAGTGGCACTCCCAGGACGTATGAGACACCGATGCTGGTGAGCGCGTGCGCGGCGACGAATGCCCCGTACCCCGCAAGCTCACCTGCAACGTCGACGAGTTCAATGATGTGCTCATCGTCACGCCGCTTGTACGCGCGCACCAGCGCTGACACGACGAGATCGTGACCATTCTCGCGGTCGCGCCAGTCGTCGGGGAGCTCAGGATCCCACTCAGTCATCCGACGTTCCATCCGTGATGCGCTCACGTCGGTCGATGGTCGCCTCCGTGACCGCTCGCACAATCGCCCGCGACAACGCGTCGTACACCAAAGAGTCGAGCTCGTCCGTGTTCTGGAAGTTCCGAGTCACAACCTCCGACGTCTGCTGGTCTTTGATGAACTCAGCGACATCCTCGGGAAGCTCAACCCCCTTTCGGATGAGGATGAACCTGTTCGCTCCCCCCTCTCGCGCCGCACGATACTCCGCATGGACGATAGGTGAAAGGTCGCCGTCGACAAGCAGGATCAGCCCCGCGCTTGTCTTCGCGTACTTCACACACTCGTGCTCGGAATGCAGCGCTCCCGTCGCCGCATCGCGCTCCCAGTACCACGCCCTGTGTCCGGAGACGCGGTCGACCGCTTCGGCCGTGACAAGGCGTTCAGCGTCCAGGGTGGTACTCATACGGGAGCTGATAAAAACGCGGGCATGGTTGTGATCCCTGCCATAGACGATCTCGTCTCTCAGCTCTTGCGAGACCTTTCCACCCAACGCCGGTCCTTCCCTCGGTTCCGCAGATCACTCTGCCAGATCATCGCGGGCAGAGGGGTTTACCGGATCCTGAGTGAGCCGCTCGCGCAGAAGAGTCGGGAGGAGGCCGCGCCCTTGGAGCACGTCGGCTACGAGGTCGCGCACCGCGTCAGGCGTACGACCCGGCGCCTTCGTGAGCAGGTCCTCCCACGCGCTCTCGACGTCGTACGCGATCTCTGCGGCAATCGGCGGGGCCACCATGTGCACGTGAGCTTCGGCGCCCTTTGCCCCATCATCGTCGATGCCCGGCTTCGGGGAGATGATGACAGTTGCGCTACCAACAGGCGCCTGTGACGTGCCCCGGTCGGATGCGAGGATCCGGAGCTGGTCGTTCGCCTGCCGCACCTCCTTGTGGGGGACGACACCTGATGGGTCGTGGTCGCTCTTGGCTTCCAGAGCCAGCCAGAGTTCGTTGTCCCACAGCCACACCGAGTCGCAACGCCCCTTACCCTTGGGCTTGAACGCATCAGCCCCGACGAGCTTGCCCAGCTCGGTCAGCGCAGGCTCGTACTCCGACGGCGACCGCTTGCTGAGGCCGAAATGGATCTCACCAAGTCGGCTCCGCAACTTGCCCTGATTGACGCCGCCGACCAGCTTGGCCGCAACCTGGGTAACCGCCACCATGTCAGCGGCGCCCAGCGGGCTACGCTCCATCGACGGGAACGGCGCCATCTCCCGAACCCAGGATCCCAGGCTCTGAACCCGCTCGGCCTGGCGGACCAGCTGCCCGGCAGCGGCACGTCCCGCAGTATCGCCGGCTTCAGATGCGGCGTGGTCACTCCACACGGCTTCCAGATACATCCAGAACGCCCGGTACCCGGCGGTGTCACGTCCTCCCGCGCCGACAAGGCGCGCAACCTCGTGTGCGTGCGTGGCAGCGTCCGCCCAGGCGCTGGCGGCCGCCGACGCCCATGCCCTCACTTCCTCAGAGACTGCCGAAGCCAGAGCGACGGTACCGGACGGATCGGTCTTCACCGCGTCCTTCCTCATCGACTTGAGGTACGGCTCTGCTTCCTCGATCCACGTGCTGTCGGTCGCCTGGTTCAAGAATGCGGCGACGTTCGTCATCACGTCGCCCGCGCTGAACGCCTGCGAGTTCTCCCGGCCGAAAGCAACCTCCGCTTGCAGCTCAGGGTCGAGCGCATCGGTCACCTCCGGACGGGTGAGGTAGCGGGACAGGTCCTTGCCGAGGACAAGAACGATGGCAGTGTCGTGCGGGCCTCGCGTGCAACGCCCCGCTCCCTGGATCACTCGCGTGCGGACGCGGGCTGCAATAGCAGCACCTGCACGAGCGCGGGTCTGAAGGAACCGTTCTTGAAGGTTGTCCTGATTGGGGACCCCGTCCATCGCGACGACGCGACATGCATCGCCGGGCAGGTCGAGGCCGTCATATCGAGCTGCGAGACCACAGACTCCATTCTCCAGGTCCGCGAATGGAGCCATCCCGTCTGCCACATCACCGATACCGAAGACCGGCCACGACGGCTGAGCCAAGTCCTTCGCGTCCTGCTCGGCCACATCTATGCGCGGAGCGAGCACCAGTGCCTTCCCGGCAGCTTTCACCACGTCCTGGGCGAACTCCGTCGCATCGACTCCCTCGACGAACTCAGGGAATACGAAGAAGCGTCGGCCGTACCGCGGCGCGGTCGCGGGGGCGGGAAGCCTGTCGATGGACAAGCGTCCGAACGCGCGCTCCAACTCCCCGCCTTCACCGAGGGTCGCCGACAGATATACCCGCTGGCGCGCGTCCGTGAACAGGCGGTTCTGGTGTGTGGGCGGAATGTAGGGGCGCACCAGGATCCCGGAGTACGACACGTAGACGAGGCAGGAAGCAAGGCCCGAACGGATCATGGAATAGCGGTACTTCAGTGGTGCGTCGAGATCACCAAGCGCTGAATCCAACGCCGCCACCATCCCAGGCTGTCGGAGAGGCACCACCAGCCGCGTATCGTTTCCAATGCTTGGGTCGGGCGCGCCCTGGCGGAGACGTTCGAGGAACACTCCGTCCAGGGCGGGCGCGACCGCCTTCAGCACCGCTGCGTACTCCGCCGGCGATTCCCGACGCTTGAGCATGACACCGTACGCCTCACCGACGTACTGCTCACCCGCATGCGCATCGTCGAACAGGATCATGTCCGGATCAGCGAGATGAGGGTTGCTGTTGAAGATGGTGCTGTACGTCGTCACAGCGATCTGCGCCGCCGAGTCATACGCGGTTTCAGCCGCCGCTGGCCACTTCGCGTGCGGTCCGATGAGCAGAGAGGTGCGGATGCTCTCCCGGTTCGCCGCAGCAACGACCTGCATGGCGAGTTGCTGCGTGGGGCACGCGTAGACGACGCGCGCGCGGCGGCTGAGACGTGTCCACTCAGCGATAACCACGCCCGTCAACGTTTTTCCTGTGCCCGTCGGAAGCTCCAGCGCCACGTCCGGCTTGTTCGTCAACGCGGCGAACGCGCTGAGCATCTCGGACTGGTGCGCCCACAGGCCTGGCACCGCGTCCGGCCGCGGGGGCAGGTCGCGGTACATCTCCGCGGGAGTGCTGGCAGCAGTGGTCGACTGGCTGGGTTTGACGAACGGCACGTGAACTCCTTCGTGTCTGCGCCCGTCTCGGGCGCCTGATGCTTCGTGTGGGCTCTAGTTACTCGGGGCGGACCGCGTTCGCGATCTTCACGGCGATATCGACCAGGGAGACGCCATCGCTAGTGAGCCCTGCTCGCGCTCCGAGGAGCGGGCTTTCCGCACGAAGCTGGTCATAACTGATGCCATGGGCCACCGGGATGACTCGCTCCGTCGCCAGCAGCGCTGACAGCTCCTGCTCGGCGACGCCCTCATTCGCCAGGCTCTCCAGCATGTGTGGAGTCATCAGCACCACTCCGATGCGGGACATGCGAAGGCCCTTGTCGATGGCGCGAATCAGCGACGTACCCAGCGCGACGTCCTTCTCGCTGAACCAGACGTCCACACCGTACGAATCCAGCAGATCGTGCAGCTCTGCGGCTGCGCCTTCACGGTCGCCCCGGCGTGGCACAGGAAGACGTCGCGGCGCTCAGGATGCACCTGCGCTTGCTCAGCAGCCATCGCGCGGACCGGCTCAAGGTACGCGCGCTCCGTCACCGTGTACGACACCGACGGGCGGCTGGCGCGCGCCTTTTGGTTGAAGTCTCGCTGCGCCTTGCGCGCGGCAACGCTCGCGTCACGTTCGAGCTTGTTCTGAATCCGATTCAGCTCGGAATTCATCTCACGCTCGATCTTGCGTCCTGCTGCGCGCACCTGTGAACGAAGCTGCGACTGCGAAGGCATCCGTCGTATAGCCATAGTGATCCCTGCTTTCCGACCGTCGGTTCTTATCGACGTCCAATGTCCGTCGAGCTCGCCAAGGTCTCCGAGCGCAGGTCCCACCCACGTCGCAGACCGTCAGTGACAAGATCGACATCGTCTTGTGTGCCGAAGATTTCTAGCCGATACAAGTGAGGCACGTGGCACTTGCGGCTGATGATGTCACCGGCGAGGCAGAACGACTCGCCGAAGTTGGTGTTGCCCGCGGAGATGACTCCGCGGATCTGATTCCGATTGCGCTCATCGTTGAGGAAACGGATCACTTGCTTGGGAACAGCGCCTCGTTCGACGCCGCGCCCCTCGCCACCACCATAGGTGGGAGTGACGAGAACGAACGGCTCATCCACGACGAGGTCGTCCGCTCGGCTGTGGAGAGGGATGCGTCTGGAACGAAGCCCGAGCTTCTTCACAAAACGCGCAGTGTTGCCCGACAGGCTCGAGAAGAAGACCAGAAGAGGCGCCTCGGATGGGGCGGCGCTCATCGTTGACGTGTGCGACCATTGCGTGGTCATTGGCTCCCCCGATCCATCCTGCAATGCCCTCATCTGGTGTAGAGGGACACTCCGAGCGATTCCTCCAACATGACCATCGCCCGCAGATGAGGCCACGCTGCGCCCGCAAGCACCCGCCTCACAGATCCCTCATCGAGACCTGCATCTGCGGCAACCCGCCTGACACTCTTCTCTCCAATTGCCGCACGCAGATTCACAACAAATCTGCGTGCCGCTTCACCAGCGGGGTCAGGAGAAGGCTCCTCTGGCCACGACTCGGTGAGGTCCTTCGGAGTGGGGTGCGGCTTGTTAGGCAAAGGTCCCGCACCCCACTCTCAATGGTTTCTTACGCCAGGTACCGAATCAGTGCCGATGCCTATGACGTGTGTCAACTTCAACGTGTGGCGGCGCCGTAATGCGTGACGCCGCACAAAGTGACTCAGAAGTCCCAGTCGTCGTCTTCCGTGGCCTCGGCCTTGCCGATGACGTAGGAGGAACCGGAACCCGAGAAGAAGTCGTGGTTCTCGTCGGCGTTCGGCGAGAGCGCCGACAGGATCGCCGGGTTCACGTTCGTGACGGTCGAGGGGAACATCGCTTCGTAGCCGAGGTTCATCAGCGCCTTGTTGGCGTTGTAGTGCAGGAACTTCTTGACGTCTTCGGTCAGGCCGACACCGTCGTAGAGGTCCTGCGTGTACTGCACCTCGTTGTCGTAGAGCTCGAACAGCAGGTTGAAGGTGTAGTCCTTCAGCTCCTGACGGCGCTCTTCGGTCTCTTTCTCGAGACCCTTCTGGAACTTGTAACCGATGTAGTACCCGTGCACGGCCTCGTCGCGGATGATGAGGCGGATCAGGTCGGCCGTGTTCGTCAGCTTCGCCTTCGACGACCAGTAGATCGGCAGGTAGAAACCCGAGTAGAACAGGAACGACTCGAGCAGCGTCGAGGCGATCTTGCGCTTGAGCGGGTCGTCACCCTGGTAGTAGTCCATGATGATCTGAGCCTTCTTCTGAAGGTTCGGATTCTCGGTCGACCAGCGGAACGCCTCGTCGATCTCCTTCGTCGACGCGAGCGTCGAGAAGATCGAGGAGTAGCTCTTCGCGTGCACCGACTCCATGAACGCGATGTTCGTGTACACCGCCTCTTCGTGAGGGGTGATCGCGTCGGGGATCAGCGAGACGGCGCCGACCGTGCCCTGGATCGTGTCGAGCAGCGTCAGGCCAGTGAACACGCGCATCGTGAGCAGCTGCTCGTCGGGCGTCAGCGTGTTCCACGACTGGATGTCGTTCGACAGCGGCACCTTCTCAGGCAGCCAGAAGTTGTTCACCAGACGGTTCCAGACCTCGAGGTCCTTGTCGTCGATGATGCGGTTCCAGTTGATCGCCTGAACCTCGGCAACCAGCTTGATCGGGGGGTGAGGAGTCATGTCTTCGTCGTTTCTCGTATTCAGTGACGGGATCAGAGCATGCAGGAGACGCACTCGGCCATGTCTGTGCCCTCCAGTGCCATCTGACGCAGACGGATGTAGTAGATCGTCTTGATGCCCTTGCGCCATGCGTAGATCTGAGCCTTGTTGATGTCACGCGTCGTGGCGGTGTCCTTGAAGAACAGCGTCAGCGACAGGCCCTGGTCGACGTGCTGGGTGGCGGCGGCGTAGGTGTCGATGACCTTCTCGTAGCCGATCTCGTACGCGTCCTGGTAGTACTCCAGGTTGTCGTTCGTCATGAACGGCGCCGGGTAGTAGACGCGGCCGAGCTTGCCTTCCTTGCGGATCTCGATCTTCGACGCGATCGGGTGGATCGACGACGTCGAGTTGTTGATGTACGAGATCGAGCCGGTCGGGGGCACAGCCTGCAGGTTCTGGTTGTAGATGCCGTGCTCCTGGATCGACGCCTTCAGCGCCACCCAGTCCTCCTGCGTCGGGATGTGCTTGCCCGCGAAGAGCTCCTTGACCTTCTCGGTCTCAGGCACCCAGGCGCGCTCGATGTACTTGTCGAAGAACTCCCCCGACGCGTACGTCGAGTCCTCGAAGCCGTCGAAGGCCTGCTTGCGCTCGATCGCGATGTTGTTCGAGGCGCGCAGCGCGTGGAACAGCACCGTGTAGAAGTAGATGTTCGTGAAGTCGATGCCCTCTTCAGAGCCGTAGTGCACGTGCTCGCGAGCGAGGAAGCCGTGCAGGTTCATCTGGCCGAGGCCGATGGCGTGCGAGCGGTCGTTGCCGTCTTCGATCGAGCGGACCGAGCGGATGTGGCTCTGGTCGCTGACCGCGCTCAGCGCACGGATCGCGGTCTCGACGGTCTGGCCCAGGTCATCGGCATCCATCGACAGCGCGATGTTCATCGAGCCGAGGTTGCAGGAGATGTCTTTGCCGATCTGGTCGTACGAGAGGTCGTCGTTGTACGTGGTCGGCGTGTTCACCTGCAGGATCTCGCTGCAGAGGTTCGACATGTTGATGCGGCCCTTGATCGGGTTGGCCTTGTTCACCGTGTCCTCGAACATGATGTACGGGTAGCCCGACTCGAACTGGATCTCGGCGATCGTCTGGAAGAACTCGCGCGCGTTGATCTTGGTCTTCTTGATGCGCGGGTCGTCGACCATCTCGCGGTACTTCTCGGTGACCGAGATGTCGCCGAAGGGAACGCCGTAGACCTTCTCGACGTCGTAGGGCGAGAAGAGGTACATGTCCTCGCCGTTCTTCGCCAGCTCGAACGTGATGTCGGGCACGACGACGCCGAGCGACAGCGTCTTGATGCGGATCTTCTCGTCGGCGTTCTCACGCTTGGTGTCGAGGAAGCGCATGATGTCGGGGTGGTGCGCGTTGAGGTACACGGCCCCTGCACCCTGACGGGCGCCGAGCTGGTTGGCGTAGCTGAAGCTGTCTTCGAGCAGCTTCATCACGGGGATGATGCCGGAGGACTGGTTCTCGATCTGCTTGATCGGCGCGCCGGCCTCGCGGATGTTCGAGAGCAGCAGGGCCACGCCGCCGCCGCGCTTCGAGAGCTGCAGAGCGGAGTTGATGCCGCGGGCGATCGACTCCATGTTGTCTTCGATGCGCAGCAGGAAGCAGCTGACGAGCTCGCCGCGCTGCGCCTTGCCCGAGTTGAGGAAGGTCGGGGTCGCGGGCTGGAAGCGGCCGGAGATGATCTCTTCGACGAGTGCGACGGCGAGCTGCTCGTCGCCGCCGGCGAGGCCGAGGGCCGTCATCACGACGCGGTCTTCGAAGCGCTCGAGGTAGCGCTTGCCGTCGAAGGTCTTGAGCGTGTAGCTCGTGTAGTACTTGAAGGCGCCGAGGAAGGTCTCGAAGCGGAACTTCTTGCCGTACGCGAGGTCGTTGAGCTGCTGGATGAACTCGAGCGAGTACTGCTCGATGACGGCCGGCTCGTAGTACTCCTTCTCGACGAGGTAGTCGAGACGCTCCTTGAGCGAGTGGAAGAACACGGTGTTCTGGTTGACGTGCTGCAGGAAGTACTCGCGCGCCGCCCGCTTGTCGGCGTCGAACTGGATCTTCCCGTTCGCGTCGTACAGGTTCAGCATCGCGTTGAGGGCGTGATAGTCCAGGCCCTCGTAGGTCGGGTTCATCTTGAACGCCACCGTGTCTGTCACTGAGTCGGTTCCTGCCTGCTCGTCAACTGCGGTACCCACCGTCGCTCCAATCCGTCGCTCACGCGATCTACATCGTCTTGTGTGCCGAAGATCTCGAGCCGATACAAGTGAGGCACGTGGCACTTGCGGCTGATGATGTCACCGGCGAGACAGAACGAGTCGCCGAAGTTGGTGTTGCCCGCCGAGATGACTCCGCGGATGTGACGCCGGTTGCGCTCGTCGTTGAGGAACCGGATGACCTGCTTGGGCACCGCGCCTCGTTCGACGCCGCGCCCCTCACCCCCGCCGTAGGTGGGGGTGATCAGCACGAAGGGCTCGTCGATGACGAGATCTTCCTGCTGTCTGAGAAGGGGAATGCGTCGGGCCGGGAGCCCGAGCTTCTCGACGAAGCGCGCGGTGTTACCCGATGCGCTCGAGAAGTAGACCAGGAGCGGCGCGGCGGTCGCGACGGCGCTCATGGCGGATCACGCCAGACGCGAGGCGAGCTCGTCGATCTTGTCGGGGCGGAAGCCCGACCAGTGACCCTCGTCGGTGACGACGACGGGTGCCTGCATGTACCCCAGCGCCTTGACCTGCTCGAGTGCCGTCGCGTCTTCCGACAGGTCGAGGATCTCGTACTCGATGCCCTTGGCGTCGAGCGCGCGGTAGGTGGCGTTGCACTGAACGCAGGACGGCTTGGTGTAGACCGTGATCGACATCTTTTCGCTTCCCCTCAAATCTCTGGCCTGCATCTGAATCAGGCTGTTTTCCGGTAGACCCTCGCCGGGATCTCAATACTACATATAGGTACGGACATTCAGAGTGACCACTAGGGCTAGTAGTTACATCCGTGTAGTTTTCCACCGCTCTCCACTGTTACAACACAGGTTCTCCACCGTTTCTTCCACAGGCTGAGCCCCCTCGACGGCCCCTCCGAACCGCGAGAAATCGCGGCTGGGAACGACCTGTGAACGATCCATCCACAGGTGGGACGATACGACCCCCCTCCGACATCGGATTTTCTGTGGAAAGACGGTTTGGGCGTGTCGCGGCGTGTCGCGCAGGAGCCGCTTCGACCCGCGTCATCCGCTCCCGGTAGCGTTGACCCGTGGCGGGATACGGTGACCTTCTTCGCACGCCCGGAGTGGCGCGCATGATCGCTGCACAGCTGACGGCTCGCTTCCCCAACGGGATGACCTCGCTCGCGATCCTGCTGCACGTCGAGCAGCAGACCGGCTCCTACGGATCCGCCGGTCTCGTGCTCGCCGCGACCAGCGTGGGGCAGGCGGTCGCGGGCCCCATCACCAGCCGCTGGATGGGCGCGTGGGGCATGCGCCGCGTGCTGACCCTCACCCTCAGCGTGTGCGTGGTCGCCGTGCTGGGCCTCGCGCTGCTCCCTCTGAACGTCCCCGGATACATGGTGCTCGGCCTGATCGCCGGCCTCTCGACTCCGCCGGTGCAGGCAGCCGTCCGCACCATCTATCCGAAGCTCGTGAACTCGAGGCAGCTCACTCCCCTCTTCTCTCTCGATGCCTCGCTGCAGGAGATCATCTGGGTGCTCGCCCCCGTCGTGATCACCCCCGTGTCGACCCAGATCGGCACCCCCGTGGGGCTGCTGCTCGTGGCCGTCGTGCTGGTCGGCGGCGGCGCGTGGTTCATCCTCTCGCCCGAGGTCGGGCGCGTGCGCATCCCGCGCAGCCGCAGCGCACTCGGCAAGGTCGTGCTGAAGCCCCCGGTGCTGCTCGCCACCGTGATCGGATTCCTGCTCATCGGCGCCTGCTCGGCGGTCGAGGTCGGCGTCGTGGCGACGTTCGAGCACGGCAGCCTGGCGGCCGGGCTCGTGCTCGCGGTGTTCGCCGTCGGAAGCCTCGCCGGCGGGCTCTCGTTCGGACACATCCCCATCGGGCCCTGGGCCATGGCCCGCCGCCCCACCATCGTCACGATCGGCCTCGCCCTGACCATGTTCTCTCTCAACGAGTTCTGGCTGGGCGGCACCCTGATCGTCGCCGGCATCGGCATCGCACCGGCGCTGGCCGTGCTCTTCGCCATCACGACGGCGAGCGTCAAGTTCAGCGAGACCGCCGAGGCGTTCGGATGGGCCGGCACCGGGCAGCTCATCGGCGCGGCCGCCGGCTCCGCGGTGGCGGGCTTCCTCGTCGACGCGACGGATCCGCGCGGTGCGTACCTCGCCGCCACCCTCTTCGCTGCGGCCGGACTCGTCGTCTCGATCGTCTTCGTCCGCGCATTCCCCGACCTGCGGCACCGCGACGCGAGCCCGCACCCCGACACCGAACCCCTGGCGGTCACCCCTTCATGAGCTTTGCCTCCTCCCCCGCATCCCCCGCACCCGAGGTCGTCTGCGTGGGCGAGTCCATGGGGCTCGTCACGGCCCTCGGCGCACCGCCCGCCGAGACCGAGACGGCGGCGCTCGGGCTGGCGGGAGCCGAGGGCAACGTCGCCGTCGGACTCGTCTCGGCCGGACACCGGGCCGCCTGGGCCTCACGCCTCGGCGACGACCCGATCGGCGTCCGCATCTCGACCGAGCTGACCCGCCGCGGCGTCGATCTCTGGGTGGCCACGGATGCGGATGCCCCCACCGGCGTCATGTTCAAGGACCCCGGCGTCGAGTCGTCCTCCGTCTACTACTACCGCCGCGGCTCAGCCGCCTCGCTCATGGCACCGGGGTTCCTCGATGCCGCGCGGCTCGCCGGCGTCCGCATCGTGCACACCACCGGCATCACACCCGCACTCTCGCCGTCGTGCCGCGCGATGATCGATCAGCTGTTCGTCGATGCTCGCACCGCCGGCGCCCTCGTCTCTTTCGACGTCAACGACCGTCGCCCCCTGTGGACCAGAGAGGATGCCGCCGAGACCCTGACCCGTCTGGCGGATGCCGCCGACATCGCGTTCGTCGGGCGCGACGAGGCCGAACGCATCTGGGGCACCGTGACTCCGGCCGAGATCCGTGCGCACCTTCCGCACTGCGGGCTCCTCGTCGTGAAGGACGGCGAGATCGGCGCGACGGCGTTCCACGCCGACGACGATCCGGTGTTCGTGGCGGCTCCCCGGGTCGAGGTCGTCGAGCCTGTCGGCGCCGGCGACGCCTTCGCCGCAGGATTCCTCGCCGCGACGCTCGAGGGAGCGGGCCTGGCCGAGAGGCTCACGGCAGGCCACGCCGCCGCAGCCCGCGTGCTCACAACGCACGGCGATCTGCCTCCGCTCGACTGACCCGCACAGGGCCATGCTGGGCCGCACGGGGCCGCGCCGCCGACGCCGGTCGTAGGCTGAGTGCATGCCCGCACCGCTCACGCTGCCTCGCATCTCCTGGGGTGATCCCGCCGCGGATCGCCGCGCCCTTCTCGTGCACGGACTGGGGTCGTCGGCCGCGCTCATGTGGCGGGTCGGCACCGCCCTCGCCGACGCGGGATGGCACGCGACCGCGGTCGACCTGCGTGGCCACGGCGATGCGCCACGCGCCCTCGACTACTCGGTCGCCGCCTACGGTGCCGACCTCGCCGCGACGACAGCCGACGGTGGCCCCTGGGATGCCGTGCT
>NZ_JAGGPD010000218.1:16692-22456 GCF_018613995.1 Microbacterium sp. ISL-103
CCTCGTGCTGCTCGACCCGGCGCTCCTCGTCGGCGGCCGTGACGCCGCGATCGTACGCCGCAGCCAGGAACGGGCGTTCGCCGACAACAGGGTCGAGCTCGTGCAGCAGGAGCATCCGCACTGGCATCCGCAGGACTGGGAGCTGAAGGTCGATGCGGTGCACCGCACGAGCGCCTGGGCGGTCGAGCAGACGAGTGCGCAGAACACCCCGTGGGACGTCACGGCGCAGGCGGCCCGCCTTGCCGTTCCCACGCATGTGATCGGGTCCGACCCGGCGGTCTACAGCATCTTCACCGGCGATGTCGCAGCCTCGGTGCTCGCCTCGAACCCGCTCATCACGATGTCGGTCGTCGAGGGCGCGGGCCATTCGCTGCACCGCGACAGGCCGGAAGAGACGATCCGACAGCTGACGGAGGCACTCGCGTGAGCACGTTCGACCCGACCGCATATCTTCCCGACGACCTGATCGAGCGCATCCGCGAGCGTGCTCCGATCCACGACCGCGACAACACGTTCCCCGAGCAGGACCTCGACGAGCTGCGCGATGCGGGATACCTCTCGATCCTCGTGCCGACCGAGCGCGGGGGTGCGGGTCTCGGGCTCGCTGAAGCCGCGATCCTGCAGCAGCGCCTCGCGACGGCCGCCCCGGCCACGGCCCTCGCGATCAACATGCACCTCGTCTGGACCGGCGTCGCCAAGGTCTTCTCCGACCGCGGCGTCGCTGGACTCGAGTTCGTGCAGGACGGCGCCGTCGCCGGCGAGGTCTTCGCCTTCGGCATCAGCGAGGGCGGCAACGACCTCGTGCTGTTCGGCAGCGATACGGATGCCGCGCCCACCGCCGACGGCGGCTACGCCTTCACCGGCACCAAGATCTTCACCTCTCTCGCCCCAGTGTGGACGAAGCTCGGGCTGCACGGCCTCGACACGACGAGCGATGATGCCCCGAAGCTCGTCTTCGCCTTCGTCGAGCGCACCGACGCGGTCACGACCGGCGACGACTGGGACACCCTCGGCATGCGGGGCACGCAGAGCCGCACGACGCGGTTGAACGGTGCCAGAGCAGATGCCGCGCACGTGGTGCGCCGCATCGATCCGGGCCCCAACCCCGACCCCATCGTCTTCGGGATCTTCTCGGTGTTCGAGATCCTGCTCGCCTCGGTCTACACCGGCATCGCGCGGCGCGCCCTCGACCTGGCGGTGCTCACCGCCCAGAAGCGCCGGTCGAAGAAGACGGGCGCCGCCTACAGCCAGGACCCCGACATCCGCTGGCGCATCGCCGACATGGGCCTCGCCTACGACGCGCTGCCCCCGCAGATCGCCGCGCTCGCCCGAGACGTCGACGAGCGCGTCGACAACGGCGCCCGCTGGTTCACTCTGCTGTCGGGCGTCAAGCACCGAGCCATCACGATGTCGAAGCACGTCGTCGATCAGGCGATGCTCGTGGCCGGCGGAGGCTCGTACTTCTCGTCGAACGAGCTCTCCCGGCTCTATCGCGACGTGCTCGCGGGCGCGTTCCACCCCTCCGACCCCGAATCGGCGCACGCCACCGCGGCGAGCGCGTGGCTCGGGCCACTCGACTCCTGAGGGCCAATATTCTGCGGTTTCGCGCCTGACGCCACGCCGACCCTGCGGAATCGGTTGAAGGATGGCCGTTCCGGTGCGAGGATCGCATCATGCCGTCGTCGAAGAAGCACCCCCCGTTGGATGATGTCGCGAAGACGATCATCGAGCTGCTCCAGGAGGACGGCCGACGCTCGTACTCCGACATCGGGCGCGAGGTCGGTCTCAGCGAGGCCGCCGTGCGCCAGCGCGTGCAGCGCCTCACCGAGTCCGGTGTGATGCAGATCGTCGCGGTCACCGATCCGATGCAGCTGGGCTTCCCGCGGCAGGCCATGATCGGCATCCGCGTCTCGGGTGACACCCGGGTGGTCGCCGAGGCCATCGCCGAGATCCCCGCGATCGACTACGTCGTGATCACGGTCGGATCCTTCGACATCCTCGCCGAGGTCGTCTGCGAAGACGACGAAGACCTGCTCGCACTGATCAACGACAGCATCCGCCCGATCGACGGGGTGCTGTCGACCGAGACCTTCATCTACGCCAAGCTGCAGAAGCAGCTCTACAACTGGGGGACCAGATGAGCACGCACCGCACGACACCGTCTGAGGCCGAACTCCAGGCGATGGCCAAGGACCACCTGTGGATGCACTTCACGCGCCAGTCCACGATGGAGAAGAGCGGCGTCCCGATCATCGTCAAGGGCGAGGGTCACCGCATCTGGGACTCGAAGGGCAAGGAGTACTTCGACGGTCTCGCAGGGCTCTTCGTCGTGAATGCCGGGCACGGGCGACGCCGCCTCGCCGAGGCCGCAGCGAAGCAGGCCTCTGAGCTGTCGTTCTTCCCCCTCTGGTCGTATGCGCACCCCGCAGCGATCGAGCTCGCCGACCGGCTCGCGGCCGAGGCGCCCGGCGACCTCAACCGCGTGTTCTTCTCGACGGGCGGTGGCGAGGCGGTCGAGACCGCGTTCAAGCTCGCGAAGCACTACTGGAAGCTGATGGGCAAGCCCACCAAGCACAAGGTGATCTCGCGCTCGGTCGCCTACCACGGCACCCCTCAGGGCGCCCTCGCCATCACCGGCATCCCGGCGATGAAGTCGATGTTCGAACCGGTCACCCCCGGCGGCTTCCGCGTGCCGAACACGAACTTCTATCGCGCGGCCGAGATGGGCGGTCCGAGCGACGATCTCGAGGCCTTCGGTCGGTGGGCCGCCGACCGCATCGAAGAGATGATCCTGTTCGAGGGCGCTGACACGGTCGCCGCCGTCTTCCTCGAGCCGGTGCAGAACTCGGGCGGATGCTTCCCGCCCCCTCCCGGCTACTTCGCCAGGGTGCGCGAGATCTGCGACCGCCACGACGTGCTCCTCGTGTCAGACGAGGTCATCTGCGCGTTCGGTCGCCTGGGTCACACGTTCGCCTGCACAGGACTCGGCTACGTGCCCGACATGATCACCTGCGCCAAGGGCATGACGAGCGGCTATTCGCCGATCGGCGCCACGGTCATCAGCGACCGGATCTACGAGCCGTTCTCGAAGGGCGACGTCTCGTTCCCGCACGGCTACACATTCGGCGGCCACCCCGTCTCGGCGGCCGTGGCGCTCGAGAACCTCGCCATCTTCGATGAGGAAGGCCTCAACGAGCACGTGCGCGAGAACTCGCCGCTGTTCCGAGCCGAGCTCGAGACCCTGCTCGACCTGCCCATCGTCGGAGACGTGCGAGGCGACGGGTACTTCTTCGGCATCGAGCTCGTCAAAGACAAGGCGACGCGCGAGACGTTCGACGACGACGAGTCCGAGCGGCTGCTGCGCGGCTTCCTCTCCCCCGCGCTGTTCGAGGCCGGGCTCTACTGCCGGGCGGACGACCGCGGCGACCCCGTGATCCAGCTCGCGCCGCCGCTCACGGTGGGCCCTGCCGAGTTCCGTGAGATCGGGCAGATCCTGCGCAGCGTCCTCACCGACGCCCAGTCGGTGCTCTGACCCGGCGCTCTGACTCTGGTGCTCTGACTCTGGTGCTCGGACTCAGACGGATGCCGCGGTGCGCCGCCTCGCGAGGAGTGCGAGGTGGAGCGCCGCGATCGTCTCGCCGTCGTCGAGGTCGGCACCCAGCAGGTCCCCGATGAGCGTGAGCCGCTGGTAGAACACCGACCGCGACAGGTGGCTGGCCGCCGCTGCGGCCGAACGGTTGCCGGGGTGCGCGACGAGGGCCGCGAGCACATCGAGCAGGTCACCGCGGCGCTCCTGATCGTGGCGGATGAGTGGCGCCAGCATCCGTTCGCTGTGCTCGTGCAGACGGTGGTCGTCTCGCAGCGTGGCGACGAGCCGCTCGAGCGGGCGATCGTCGACGCGGCGCACTCGGGCGCCGGCCTCAGCGCGGTCGCTGTCGGCCAGATCCCGCGCCGCGCGCAGTGAGCCGAGCAGACCGATCACGTCGTCAGCGGCAGGCCCCACGAAGACCGCCCGGTCGGGGCCGGCGATGCGCAGCACGACCTCGTCGGAGAGGATCGCGGATGCCGGCAGTGACAGCAGCGCGACGTCGTCGTCGCCCACACGAGCGGCCACGACCGCGAAGCCGGCCTGCCGCGCGCGGTAGGCGAGCTCGCTGATCGATGCCGATCCGCGCGCGACGATCCCGTGGCACCGACGGTCGGCCAGCGCGAAGCCCCCGGCGCGCAGCCGCGCATCGATGTCGTCTGCTCTGGCGAAGCGCGCACCCAGCAGATCATCGATCACACCGCGCTGCGCGAGCAGCGACCACTCGGCGTCCCCGCCGTCGGCGATGCATCCGAACGCCAGCGCTGTCGCCCCCTGCTCGAGCACCGTGTGTCGCCCTGCAGGATGCACCGGCCCCGGCAGAGCGAGCAGTGTTCCCCAGCGCACGCCCCTCGCCTGCACGGCCACCTGTTCGGCGTCGCGGCGGGCGCCCAGAACCTCGGCCACCGGCATCCCCAGCGCTTCGGTCGCGATCACCTCGCGCGCGAGGTTCTCGAGAACCACCGGGGCGCCGAGCGCACGAGCGGTCTCGGACACCACGACATCGGCAGGAGCACCCTGCAGGCTCAGGGCGGTGAAGAGCTCGTGCAGCCGCTGCCGCTCGTGCAGCGCCTGGGTCTGGGCGGCGATCAGCGCGTGATGCACGGCCTCGGTCACGGCGACGAACTTGACCTCGCGGGTGAGGGCGATGAGGGCGAGACCCACGGTCGCGCAGACGTCGATGACCGGCTGGGGCACCTCGGCCCTGGCCGTGCCGAGCTCGAACACGATCCCGGCGATGCCTGCCCGGTGCAGGCTGGATGCGAAGGACCGCAGATCCGCGTCACCGTCGGGCCACCCGGCCCCGGTGGTCAGCAGCAGCTCGCCGCCGTCGAGCAGCCGCGCGACGCCCACGCTGTCGGAGACATGTACCCAGCGCACCGCGGCATCGAGCGCCGCCCCGCCGACGAGCACGTCAGGATCACCCTGCTGCACTGCGGCCTCGGCCAGCACATCGGCGACGCTGACGAACACCCCACCCGCCGGACGATCTGTCCGATTCCGCACGACATCGCTACGGTCTGACACCGGATCAGCTCCCTGCGCTCTGTGATCATTGGAGAAAGCCAGCGTATCGAACCCCGGTCAGAGTGTTCGGTGCAGCATCGACAGCACGAAGGAGACCCGTGGACATCGTCCGTCACCTCATCAATGGAGCAGAGACCGCCGACGCGGCACGCACGGGTCAGGTCTTCGACCCGGCCACGGGTCAGGTCACGAAGCAGGTCGCCTTCGCGTCGACCGCCGAGGTCGACCAGGCGATCGCCGCCGCGGCATCCGCTCTGCCCGCCTGGCGCGAGACGAGCCTCATCAAGCGCGCCGACGTGTTCTTCCGTCTGCGCCAGCTGCTCAAGGAGCGCACGCCCGAGCTCGCCGCGATTGTCACCTCGGAGCACGGCAAGGTGCTCTCGGATGCCGCGGGCGAGGTCTCGCGCGGCATCGAGAACGTCGAATTCGCCGCAGGCCTCGTGCACCTGCTCAAGGGCGAGCGCAGCGAACAGGTCTCTCGCGGGGTCGACGTGCACTCGGTCAAGCAGCCGGTCGGCGTCGTCGCTGCGATCACCCCGTTCAACTTCCCCGTGATGGTGCCGCTGTGGATGGTCGCCTCGGCGATCGCGTGCGGCAACACGGTCGTGCTCAAGCCGAGCGAGAAAGACCCCTCGGCCGCGGTCTGGATCG
>NZ_JAGGPD010000219.1 GCF_018613995.1 Microbacterium sp. ISL-103
ATCGGTCGTCGCGTCTGCGTGGTCGGAGGCGCGACCGCCGCCGGGCAGGCCGCGATGAATCTCGCCGCGCACGCCGCGCACGTCACAGTGCTCGTGCGCGGGCCGTCGCTCTCCGCCACCATGTCGGCGTACCTGCTCAACCGACTCGCCGTACAGCCGAATGTCACCATCCTCGTGAATACCCGGGTCGTGGCCGTCGACGGAGACGACCACCTGCGCGAGATCACCCTCGACCAGGCCGGTGCCACCACGCGGGTGCCGGCCACCCACCTGTTCGTCTGCATCGGCGGAGCGCCCAACACCGAATGGGCGCAGACCACCGATGTGCGGCTCGACAGGCGCGGTTTCGTGCTCACCGGCATCGACCTCTCCCCCGGCGACCTGGATCGATGGCCCCTCGAGCGCGCGCCCCACTACCTCGAGACGTCTGTTCCCGGGGTCTTCGCCGCCGGCGACGTCCGGGCCAACTCCGTCAAGCGCGTCGCATCGGCGGTCGGCGAAGGCGCGATGGCGGTCACCCTCATCCACCGCTACCTGGCCGAGGTCGCGCCGCTCTGATCAGCGCAGCGGGGTGATGCCCTGTGCGCCTCGGGGGAAGGTCGCCAGCACCGCGGGGTCGATGTTCAGGTGCGCGGCGACGAGCTGCGGTGGCACGTGCGCGAGCCAGTTCGCGAGCGAGATCTCCTCGTACCTGTCGGTGCGGAACACCTCGAGGAACTGCAGCACGTCGTCGCCGGTGTTCTCGATGTAGTGGCCGAGGTTCTTGCGCACGACGCCGACGTCGCCCGCGCGGAAGTCGGTCGTGTTCGCATGGGGGCCGGTGTTGAAGACGGTCATGCGCGCTGAGCCGCGCAGGTAGTACTGCCACTCGTCGGCGTTCGGGTGCCAGTGCAGTTCGCGCATGGATCCGGGCTCGACGGTGACGAGTGCGGCGGCGACCGTGCTCGAGTACGCGTAGTTGGTCGAGTCGGCGATCTGAATGGATCCGCCGGAGTTCTCGTACAGAGGCTTCGACCGCGACAGGCGGAAGATGACGGGCTCCATGCCCCATTCCACGCCCGCGGCGGCCTGGTCGACGTCGAGCGCAGGCGGTTCTTCCCCGGGGAAGATCCAGAGGTTGTGCAGCGGGATGTCGGAGAAGACCGACTGCGCGACACCGAAGTTCTTCGCGAGCACCTCGGGCGGGGTGTGGGCGAACCAGTCTGTCAGCAGCAGCGTGTTCGACTCCGACTGGTCGCCGTCGTCGAACGCGAGCACGAACTCGGCGCCGTCCGGGCCGAGGCCCTGCAGGGAGTGCGGGGTGCCGGCGGGGAAGAACCACAGGTCACCTTCCTCCACGTCTGCCACCGCGGGAAGGCCCGAGCGGCGGAGCGTCGTGACCCGTGCCTTACCCCGGGTCATGACCGCCCATTCGGCGGTCTGGTGCCAATGCAATTCGCGGATGCCGCCGGGCTCGAGGTACATGTTCACTCCGGCGATCTCGTCCGAGATGTGGAAGTCCTGCTTCGTCAGTTCCCGTGCCCAGCCGCCGCGCTGCACACGGCGGGGTGAGATGTTGAACGAGGACCAGAAGAACGGCTGCGTGCTGATGTCGGTCGCCGGCGCGTGCATCTGGTTCGGGAACTGCGACTCGATGACCTCGTTCTGCGGTCCGGTCATCGTGTTGCTCTGCGGACGGTAGGCGAGGTTGATCTCGCCCTCCTGCGGCAGATCGGGGTCACCCAGCGAGGGCACCTCGGGGCGAGGGATGGACTGCTCGTCGGGAACCATGTGAAGGCCTCTCTCTACTCGTGCGTGGGGATGGTCGAAGGGCGGTGGCGGTGAGGTCGCGGGATCTCGAGCAGGTGCTCGATCTCCGGCGCAGTGTCGCTCATGGCGCGGGCCCGAGAGATGAGCTCTGCATCGAACTCGGTGGTCCGCCCCTCGTGCTGGCTCACATGCTCTCGCCATGAGCCGACCCCGTACGCCTCGACGACCGAATCCGGATCGTCCGCATCCTCGTACACCTGCCACCGTCTGGCTCCGGTCCGCAGACGCGTCTGCTCGACGCGCTGCATCAGGTCGAGGAACTCACGTCTCCGCGCCTGCGGAACCCGATACCGGACCAGAACCAGAACGGCGGAGTCGTCGTCGCCGTCCGCGCGCGGCCGATCCTCGACTCCGGGCACTTCGACGATCCCCCGACCGATGCCTGCCGTCGCGGGCATGGGCCACACCAGCAGAGAGAGCCCACCGAGTGCGCACAGGACCCCTGCCCCGACGACCACCAGTCCCGGATCCCAGAGGGCCGCGAGCACACCTGCGCCCGCAGAGCCGGCGGCGGTGCATCCGAACAGCACGAGCTGGTA
>NZ_JAGGPD010000220.1:0-3816 GCF_018613995.1 Microbacterium sp. ISL-103
CGACATCCTTCACGTCCCCGGACGCGAACTGCTCGACGAGCCGCTCTCGACCCGCCTCGCTGAACTCGAGAGAATCGTCGGCGAGTGGCGCATGCCCGGCATCGTGACCGACGATGCCGAAGAGGCCGAGCGACTGTCGCGCGAGGCCCTGGTGGCGGGGCACGAGGGAGTCGTCGTCAAGGGAGTCGATGCCGCCTATGCCGCCGGCCGGCGCGGCAGATCGTGGGTCAAGGTCAAGCCCGTGCTCACGTTCGACCTGGTCGTGATCGCAGCCGAGTGGGGGTCGGGCAGGCGTCAGGGATGGCTGTCGAACCTGCACCTCGGAGCCCTCGATCCGGGTGGCGAGTTCGGCGACCCGGGCGGCCTGGTGATGGTCGGAAAGACCTTCAAGGGTCTGACCGACGAGCTGCTGCGCTGGCAGACCGAGCAGTTCCCGCCGCTCGAGACGCGACGCACCCAGAGCACCGTCTTCCTGCGTCCCGAGTTCGTGGTCGAGATCGCGATCGACGGCGTGCAGCGGTCACCGCGCTACCCGGGCGGCATCGCGCTGCGCTTCGCCCGTGTCAAGGGCTATCGCCCCGACAAGAGCGTGGCCGACGCCGACACGATCCAGACTCTGCGATCGCTGCTGCGCGGCTGAGCTGCTGCTCGACTGAGCTGCTGCTCGACGCTGGGGCCTCAGGCCGACGGGGCGAGCCCGAGGTCCTCTTCACGCACGGTGCCCTGGAACGACCACGGGAAGTTGATCCACAGATCGGTGTCCTTCCACGCGTAGTCGGGCTGGATGATCGTCGACGGCTTCGTATAGATCGTGACCGAGCGCACGTCGGCGCCCTTGTCCTTCAGCAGCTGCACGGCGAGCGCGAGGGTGCGCCCCGAGTCCGCGACGTCATCGACGAGAAGCACGCGGCGACCGTCGAGGTACGCCATGTCGAGCTCGGGCGGCAGCACCTCGGGGGCGTCGAGCACCGTGCCGATGCCGGTGTAGAACTCGACATTGATCGCACCGCAGTTCTTGGCGCCCAGGCCGTAGGCGATGGCCCCGGCAGGCAGCAGGCCGCCGCGAGCGATGGCCACCACGACCTCGGGCATGAAGCCGCTGTCGAGGATGCTGCGGGCGAGGTCTCGCGTCGCTGATCCGAAGCCGTCCCAGGTGAGCGTCTCACGCTCGATCGATGCATCCGTCATCGTCTCATTCTTCCCCACCGACGCCCTCCTCCAGGCCACGCCCGCCCCTCATCCGAGACGGGTGACCTCGACGGACACGAACAGCTCCGAGACGCTCGGGCCGGCGTACACACCACGCAGCGGCGGCACGTCGGTGTAGTCGCGTCCGTGCCCGACGTAGACGTGCGATTCGCCGACCTCCACGAGGTTGGTGGGGTCGTATCCCCGCCACTCTCCGGAGTACCACTCCACCCACGCATGCGACTCCCCCGTCACCGGCTGACCGATCGCAGCCGTCGGGTCGGGGTGCAGGTACCCCGAGACGTAGCGCGCCGGGATCCCCGCCGCGCGCAGCACGCCGAGCGCCACGTGGGCGATGTCCTGGCAGACGCCGGAACGCGTGGGCCAGGCGTCGCGGGCCGTCGAGCCCACGCCGGTCACGCCGCTGCGATATTCCATCGCCTCCCCGACGGTGCGGCAGATCTCGAGAGCCGTCTCATCGACGCCTCCGCCCTCGGCCTCGATACGCAGCGCGAGATCACGCATGTCCTCGTCCGGAGCGGTCGCAGGAGTCTGCACGACGCATTCCGCCAGAGAGAGCGACTGCGGGATCCGCGCTTCGAGTTCGTCCCAGTCGATCCCCTCTCCCAGCCGCGGCAGTGGTCTGACGTCGACGACGCTCGTGGCTGTGACCGAGAGCATCTGATGAGGGGTGAGCAGCTCGAACGTCGACACGCGCGTGTCCCAGTAGTCCGCGTAGGAATGCTGGGTCGCAGTCGGCGAGATGTCGAGCGTCGCCTGCAGCACGAACTGCCCGTCGCGAGAGTGCGGCAGCATCCGCGCCTCGTTGTACGACGCCGTCGCCGGCTGCTCGTACTGGAACCCCGTGCGGTGCACGATCCTGAGGCGGCTCACAGTGCCTCTCCGATCCAGACGGGCATCGCGATCGAGGGGAAGTACCGCTCTCTGATCGCATCGCTGGCCACCGACATCCCCACCTGGACCTCCTCCATGCTCTCCGACAGGCGATGCACCGTGTCTCCGATCGGCCGGTATTCCAACTCCGACCGCAGGCGACCCAGCACGCGGTGTGCGCGGTCCGGCACTCCGAACGCGCCGGCCGGATCGATGCCGCGCAGACACTCCTCCGCCTGCAGGATGCTCGACAGCACGGAGCGGGGGAACAGCCGATCCACCAGCAGGAACTCGACCGCGGATGCCCCGGTGGGCACAGCTCGATGGCTGCGGAGATGCGCCTCGTACGCGCCGCAGCTGCGCAGCAGGGTGGTCCAGCTCGGCCCGCCTGCTTCGGTCAGCGAGCGCGTCGCCAGCAGGCGCGCGGTCATGTCGGCGCGCTCGATCGAACGACCGAGCACGAAGAAGTGCCACGCCTCATCACGGCTCGTCGACGAATCGACGACGCCGAAGGCCAGCGCCGACCGGTCGCGCACCCAGCGGAAGAACGGATGCGTCTTGTCCGAGGCGATGCGCCGCGGCATCCGGGCGTTCGACTCGTTCAGGGTCTCCCAGAGGTCGGTCGAGATGATCTCGCGTGCCCGGCGCGCATTCTCACGCGCCGCTGCGATCGAGTGGGCGATCGACGCCGAATGCTCGCGATCGAGCGCGAGCAGCCGCACCACGTCGTCTCGGCTCAGCACCGACCCCTCATCTGCGGTCGTACCCATCACCGACAGCAGTGCGCGACAGGCCGTATCCTCGTCGACCCACGGATCTTCGAGCAGCAGCTGCAGATGCACGTCGAGGATGCGCGCGGTGCCGTCGGCCCGCTCGACGTAGCGGCCGATCCAGAACAGCGCCTCCGCGATACGGCTCAGCATGCTGCCCCTCCCGACTGCTGTTGCTGCTGTTGCTGTTGCTGCTGGTGATGCCGCTGCTCGAGGTCCTCGTCCTGCGGTGACGAGAGGAACGGCGGGTGCGGTTCGCCCTTCGGCGGCGACACGATCGAGATCGCACCGGTCGCGAGCGACACCTCGTCTGCCGCCGCATCCGGGTCGCCCTCGACGGTCGTCGTCGGACCGGTGAAGAGCGAGGGATCCAGCACCCAGGTGTCCTTCGAACCGCCACCCTGACTGGAATTCACCACGAGCTGCCCCTCGGGAAGCGCGACCCTGGTGAGACCGCCCGGCAGCACCCAGATGTCGTGGCCGTCGTTCACCGCGAAGGGACGCAGATCGACGTGACGCGGGCGGAATCCGTCTTCGACCAGCGTCGGGATCGTCGACAGCTGCACGACCGGCTGCGCGATCCAGCCGCGGGGGTCGGCCCGCAACGACCTGCGCAGATCGTCGAGGGTCTCGCGCGACGCGTCGGGTCCGACCACGAGCCCCTTGCCTCCGGACCCGTCGACCGGCTTCACGACCAGCTCCTCGAGCCTGTCGAGCACCTCCTCCAGAGCGCCCGGATCCTCGAGCCTCCAGGTGTCGACGTTGGGGATCACCGGCTCCTCCCCCAGGTAGTAGCGGATCAGGTCGGGGACGTACGTGTAGACGAGCTTGTCGTCGGCCACGCCGTTGCCCACGGCGTTGGCGAGCGTGACGTTGCCGAGGCGGGCCGCCAGCATCAGTCCCGGCGCACCCAGCACCGAGTCGGGGCGGAACTGCTGCGGATCGAGGAACTCGTCGTCCACCC
>NZ_JAGGPD010000220.1:3831-4454 GCF_018613995.1 Microbacterium sp. ISL-103
GCAGAAGAGGGCGCGTCCCTCGACGAGTTCGATGCCCATCATGCGCGCGAGAAGCGTGTGCTCGTAGTACGCGGAGTTGTGCACACCGGGGGTCAGCACCACGACCGTCGGGTCATCGACGCCCTCCGGCGCTGCCGCCCGCAGGGCCTGCAGGAGGCGGCTCGGATAGTCGACGACCGGGCGGACTCTGAGACTCGTGAACAGCTCAGGGAGCGTCTGCGCCATCACCCGCCGATTGGCGAGAACGTAGCTGACACCGCTCGGCACTCGCACGTTGTCTTCGAGCACGCGCCAGGCACCGAGCTCGTCGCGGATGACGTCGATGCCGGCGACGTGGATGCGTACGCCGTTCGCGCCGACGATTCCGGCGGCCTGACGATGGAAGTGCGACGACGAACTGATCAGCGACGCCGGGATCACACCGTCCTGCACTGCGAGCTGTGCGCCGTAGACGTCGGCGAGGAACGCCTCCAGCGCACGCACGCGCTGCTTCACTCCCGATTCGACATAACGCCAGTCGTCCGCGGCGACGACCCGAGGAACCACGTCGAGGGGGAACGGGCGCCCCGCCCCCGCGAAGTCGAAGGTCACCCCCTGCGCGAGATACGAACTGGCGAGCGCAT
>NZ_JAGGPD010000221.1 GCF_018613995.1 Microbacterium sp. ISL-103
GGTGCGCCCGGTGCGGGGGCCGTGCAGCACGAAGAACGCGGCGGCAACGACGACGACCGCGACGACCACCGCGGGGGTGATCACGAGGTCGTTGACCCTGGGGCCGTCGATGATCTTCAGCTGCGTGCCGATCCAGCGGATGGGCGAGTCCTCGCCGAGCCGCTCGGGCTTGGTGCTGAGCAGCGAGGCCAGCCCTCGCCCGAGGAACATCATCGCCAGCGTCGCGATGAACGGCTGCACGTTGAAATATCGGATCAGCACGCCGGACACGATGCCGAAGAGCACGCCGATGCCGATCATCGCGACGATCACGGCGACGGCGTTCCACCCGGCGTTCGAGAGCATGACGCCCGCGACCGACGACACCGCGATGATCGAGCCCACCGAGAGGTCGATGCCCCCGGTGAGGATCACGAAGGTCAGCGCGACGGCGAGCACGATGAGGTGCGCGTTGTTGATGAGCAGGTTCGACAGCGTGTTGAACTGCAGGATGCGGCCGTAGGCCACCTCTCCGAAGATCACCATGCCGACGAAGATGACGACCGAGGCGATGGTCGGCAGCACCGACGGATTCGCCCTGATCATTCGGCGCACGCGGTCGGCGATCGTCTCGGCCGGGCGCACGGTGGGGCTGGGACTGGGGCTGGCGATCAGGGCGCTCATGCCGACACCTCTTCCTTGTGCAGCAGCTGTTCGACCGGACGGGCCCTGCGGCGGCGGCGGAACCAGCTGCGCACCCGCTGCGACTGCAGCAGGCACAGCACCACGATCACGATGGCCTTGAAGGCCGGGGTCGCCGACGACGAGACGCCGAGATACAGCACGGTCTTATCGAGCGTGGCGATCAGCAGCGCTCCGACGAACGCGCCGCTGAGCGAGAACTTTCCGCCCGCCAGCGAGGCGCCGCCGATGACGACCGCAAGGATCGCATCGAGCTCGAGCTGATAGCCGGTGCGCGAGATGTCGACGGTCATGACGCTGCCGACCGACATGATGCCGGCGATGCCCGCGAGGATGCCGCTCATGATGTATGCCGTGAGCAGCAGGCCCTTCGGCTTGATGCCCGCCATGCGGCTGGCCCGCGGGTTGATGCCGATCGCCTCGATCATGAGCCCCAGCGCACTGCGCCTCACGACCCAGCCGACGGCGAGCACGATGAGCACGGCGAGGATGAACACCACGGGGATGCCGATCACGAAGCCGTTCGCGATCCAGCGGAACGCATCGTTCGAGGCCGTGGTGTTCTGCCCGCCCGTGATCACCTTGGCGATGCCGCGACCGGCGAGCATGAGCACGAGGGTGGCGATGAACGGCTGCAGCCCGACGTAGGCGACGAGCAGTCCGTTCACCGCCCCGAGGATGCCGGTGATCACCAGCGCGAGTCCGACCGCGGCGAGCGCGGCACCGAAAGAGTCGCCGGCGGCGCTGAGGAACTCCATCGAGACGGCCCCGGCGACGGCCATGAGGGATCCGACCGAGAGGTCGATGCCGCCGGTCGCGATGACCAGCGACATCCCGATCGCGATCATCATCACCGGCGCCGCCTGGCGCAGGATGTCGATGAGGTTGCCGACGAGGTTGCCGTTGTTGGGGTTGATCGAGAGCGCGAGGTACGTCGGATCCTTGATGACGTTCAGGGCGAGCAGCGCGAGGATCGCGACGATGCCCCAGAAGAACGGCTTGTGGATCAGATCCCGCCAGATGGTGGTGCCGGCTGCGGCGGTCATCGCGCTGCCTCCTTGTCAGTCGTGTGGCCGATGGTATCCGGCAGCGCGCCGTCGGCGTCGTCGAGGGTGTCGGCGGCGGCCTCCACCCCGTGGGCGGCGATCACGTCGACGATCACCTGCGCGGTGACGTCGGGGCCGTTCTGGATCTCGCCGATCTTGCGGTGGTCCTTCAGCACGACGATCCGCTCCGACAGTCGCACCACCTCTTCGAGCTCCGACGAGATGAAGACGACGGCGACGCCCTCTTCGGCGAGCTCTGCGACGGCCTCCTGGATCTCGGCCTTCGCGCCCACGTCGATGCCTCGGGTCGGCTCGTCGAGGATCAGCAGCTCGGGCTGCGTGGCGAGCCAGCGCCCGAGGAGCACCTTCTGCTGGTTGCCGCCCGAGAGGTTCTTGATCATCCGATCGGGGTCGGCGGGGCGCACGTTCAGCTGCTCGATGTAGCGATCGACGATCGCATCCTGCTCTTTGCGGCTCATCGGCCGCGCCCACCCGCGCTCGGCCTGCACCGCGAGCACGATGTTCTCGCGCACGGTCAGATCGCCGATGATGCCCTCGTCGCGTCGGTTCTCGGTCGAGAAGGCGATCTTCTTCGGCAGCGCGTCGGACGGCGATCGCAGATCGATCCGGCGTCCGTGCAGCTCGATCACGCCGTCGTCGGTGCGGTCGGCTCCGTAGAGAAGGCGGGCGAGTTCGGTACGGCCCGAGCCCAGAAGGCCCGCGAAGCCGACGACCTCGCCGGGGCGGATGTCGAGGTCGGTCGCCTCGACAGCACCCCGCCGGGCGATGCCGACCGCAGACAGCAGGGGCTTCTCGTCGGTGTCTCTCGGGGCGCGGCGACGGTTGCCGCCCAGGGACTTCAGCGCGTCGAGGTCTTTGCCGATCATGGTCGAGATGAGGGCGTGCCGGTCGAGATCGCGGGTGAGGTACTCGCCCTGGTAGCGCCCGTTGCGCAGCACCGTGAGCCGATCGCTGATCGCGTACACCTGATCGAGGAAGTGCGAGACGAAGAGGATCGCGACCCCCTGGTCGCGCAGTGAGCGGATGACGGTGAAGAGCCCCTCGACCTCGGCGGCGTCGAGGCTCGATGTCGGCTCGTCGAGGATGAGCACCTTGGCCTTGATGGCCATCGCCCGACTGATGGCGACGAGCTGCTGCAGCGCGATCGAGAGGGTCGAGAGCGGCTTGCGGGTGTCGAGGTGGCCGAGCCCGAGGCGGTCGAGGGCCTCGGTCGCAGCGCGATGTGTGGCGGTCCAGTTGATGCCGAACACGCCCCTGCGCTCGTGACCGAGCATCACGTTCTCGCCGATCGAGAGGTTGGGGGCGAGGTTGACCTCCTGGTACACCGTCGAGATCCCGGCATCCTGCGCATCTCCGGCACCGCCGAAGCTGCGCTCGGCGCCGGTGACGACGATCGATCCGGAGTCGATCGGATAGACGCCGGTGAGCGCCTTGATGAGGGTCGATTTGCCGGCGCCGTTCTCGCCCATGAGCGCATGCACCTCGCCCGGGAAGAGCCGGAAGTCGACTCCGTCGAGGGCTTTCACGCCGGGGAACTCGATCGAGATCCCCCGCATCTCGACGATGGGCAGTTCTTCGTTCATGTCTGTCTCTCCGTCCGGGAGAGCCCGGGTGGCACAGGATCTGCACCACCCGGGCTCGCTGCCGGATCGCTCCGGCGTCGGCGTCGGTGCTCGGTCAGTACTTGCGGTCTGCGAGCACGGCCTGCGCGGCCTCGGCGGAGTCGAACGCTTCGCTGGGGACGACGATGTACGACTCGACGTCTTCGCCCGCGAGCGCCTTCTCGACGACCTCGAGCGCCGTCTCGCCGAACAGCGGGTTGTACTCGTGCACGTAGCTGAGCTGGCCGTCGGCGAGCGCCTGCATGGCGTTCTTCGTGCCGTCGATGGTGGCGATCTTCACGTCTTCACCCACGACGAGGCCTGCTTCCTCGGCGGCCTGCGCCGCACCGAGGCCCATCTCGTCGTTCTGGGCGAACACGAGCTGGATGTCGTTGTTCGAGGCCTTGAGCATCGTCTCGAAGACGCTCTTGCCCTCTTCCGCCGACCAGTTCGCGGTCTGCGCATCGAGCTTCTCGAGCGACGAGCCGCCGAGGCCCTCGTCGAACCCGGTGTTGCGCTCGTTCACGACTCCGACTCCTGCCGGCCCCTCGAGCACGACGTAGTTGCCTCCGTCGGGGAAGGTGGCGGCGGCCCACGTGCCGACCTCCTTGGCGACCTCGACGTTGTCGGGCGCGATGCGGGTCACGTACAGGCTGTCGTCATCGGGCTCGATGCCGCGGTCGAGCAGGATGACGGGGATCTCCGCCTCCTGCGCGCGCTTGAGCGAGTCCTCCCAGCCGGAGGCCTCGGTGGCCGAGAGCAGGATCACGTCGACGCCCTCGTCGACGAACGACGTGAACGCGTCGATCTGCGACTTCTGGTCGAGGTTGGTGGCGGGGGCGTACTTGAGGTCGTATCCGGCTTCCTCCGTGAAGGTGTCCTGGATGTTCTGCTCGTTGGCCTCGCGCCAGGCGCCCTCGGGGCCGACGGCGACGAATCCGACGGTGGTGATCTCGTCCGAGCCACCGTCGCCGCCGTCACCGCCCGAGTCTCCGGTCGAGCAGGCTGCGAGGCCGATGGTGAGTGCGCCGACTGCTGCCAGGCCGAACGCGATGCGGATGCGCTTCTTCGCGGACATTTCTTCTCCTCATTGAGATGCCGGTGGTCACTCCGGCAATGGTGGACCCGTCATGGTCCTGTCGTGATTGCAGGACACCTGCACCGCGTGTCCTGCCGCGATGTTACCGGGAACATTTTCTGGAACACAAGACTTCACACCAAAGTCGCTCGAATCAGCGCGATCGAATCTTGTTACCGATCACAGTTCGGCGCTGTGACTCAGCTCGGCGGCGATCATCTCGACCACCGTGTCGACGGTGACCCCCGGTCCGTTGCTGAGCTCGCCGATCTTCTCGCGGTCCTTCAGCACGATGATCCGGTCGCTCAGCCGCACGACCTCTTCGAGCTCCGACGAGATGAAGACCACCGCGACGCCGTCACCCGCCAGCTGGCTGATGCGCCGCTGCACGTCGAGCTTCGCGGCGATGTCGATGCCGCGCGTCGGCTCGTCGAGGATCAGCACGTGCGGGCGCACGGCCAGCGCCCTCGCGAGCAGCACCTTCTGCTGGGTGCCGCCGGAGAGCAGCCCGACCGGGCGATCCAGATCCGCAGGGTCAAGGTGCAGAGCCTCGACGTAGGTCTCCACCAGAGCAGACTCCTCGGCCTGCGCGAGAGGACGCGACCACCCACGCAGAGCCTGCAGCGAGAGGATCATGTTCTGCCTCGCGGTGAGTTCGCCGATGATCCCCTGCGTGCCGCGGTTCTCAGCCGACAGGGCGATGCGATGCCGCAGCGCGACCGAGGGGTTGCGCAGCTGCACCTGCTCGCCATCGACCCAGAGCACGCCGCTGTCGGCACGGACGGTGCCGCTCAGCAGCGAGGCGACCTCCGTGCGTCCGGATCCGCGAAGCCCCGCGAGTCCCACGATCTCGCCCCGCTGGATCTCGATGTCCATCTGCTCCAGCTCGCCCCGCCGACCGATGTCCGATGCCTGCAGCGCCGGCTGTCCGTCTGTCGAATAGTGGTGCGCCTTGCGCTCCGAGCCGAGCGCTCTGAGGCTGTCGATGTCCTTGCCGAGCATCTTCGAGATCAGGTCTGCACGATCCAGGTCGCGAGTGGCGTACTCGCCGACCCGGCTGCCGCCGCGCAGCACCGTCATGCGGTCGCTGATCGCGAACGCCTGTTCGAGGAAGTGCGAGATGAACAGGATCGCGACGCCCCGCTCGCGGAGTCCGCGGATGACCCGCATGAGCGTCGCGACCTCGGCGACGTCGAGGCTCGACGTCGGCTCGTCGAGCACCAGCACCCGCGGCTCGTCGACGACCGCCCGCGCGAGCGCGACGAGCTGCTTCTGCGCGGGGGTGAGCATCGACAGCGGCGTCTTGGGGTCGAGATCGTCGAGCCCGAGCCGCGTCAGCGCCTCGGCGGCATCCGCTCTCGTGCGTCTCCAGTCGATGCCGAAGCGTCCGCGGCGCTCGCGCCCGAGCATCACGTTCTCCGCGACACTGAGGTTCGGGCTCAGCTGCGCCTCTTGGAACACCGTGGCGATGCCGGCCGCCCTGCTGTCGGCCACCCCCGAGAACCGCCGCGGCTCGCCGTCGACGACGACCGTGCCCGCCTCGGGTGCATGGGTGCCGGTGATCACGCCGACGAGGGTCGACTTGCCCGCCGCGTTCTCACCCATGACGGCGTGCACCTCGCCGGCGAACAGCCGGAAGTCGACGTGGTCGAGCGCGCGCACCCCGGGGAACTCGACCGTGATGCCCTCGAGCCGCACGACCGGCTCGGCATCAGGCTCGGGCGTCATCGCACCTCCCGCGGCGCGGCCGACGAGGCGCGGGGCACGAGCTCGGTCGGGATGCGGGTGAGAGCCGGGATGTCGCGGCCCTCGATCGCGGCCCGCAGCATCTCGACGACCGAGACCCCCAGCGCGCCGAAGTCCTGCCGCACCGTCGTGAGCGGCGGCAGGAAGTGACGCGCGAGCGGGATGTCATCGAACCCGACGACGCTGAGGTCGGTCGGCACCTCGAAGCCCCGGTCGTGCAGCCCGTGGATCAGGCCGATGGCCATGTCGTCGTTGGCGGCGAAGATCGCGGTGTAGTCGGGCAGCCGCGTGAGGCCCTTCGCGAAGTCGTAGGCGAAGTCCGCCGACCAGTCGCCGACCACGATCGGCCGCTCGCGGATGCCCCACGACTTCGCCCTCGAGTGGAAGGCGCGCTCCCTGGCCCGGGCGTCCAGCCAGTCCAGCGGGCCTGAGAGATGCAGGATGTCGCGGTGGCCGAGCGCGACGAGATGGTCGACGACCAGGGTCGTGCCGGCGTGCTGATCGATCGACACCGTCAGGAAGGTCGGGTCGGCATCGGCTTTCACGACGAGCATCGGCACCGTGATGGCGATGCGGCGCAGGGCCGCGACCGACGACGAGCGCGGCGCGATCACGCAGAGCGCGTCGACGCCCTGCGTGACCAGGTTGTCGACCGCCTCCTGCGGCGACAGCGCATCGCCCTCGTGCAGCGCGATCGGCGTGACCGAGTACCCCGCCGCGCGGGCGGAGAGTTCGACCGCACGCAGGATGCTGGTGGGGCCGTGCGCGACGGCGCTCTCGACGATCACGCCGATGCGGCGGGTGCGCGGGGTCGCCAGGGCTCGGGCGACGAGGTTGGGCCGGTAGTCGAGCTCTTCGATCGCCTCGAGAACGCGCCGCCTGGTGTCGGGCTTGATGTTGGGGTGATCGTTGAGCACCCGCGACACGGTCATGTGCGAGACACCCGCGATGGTCGCGACCTGACGGATGTTGGGCTTGTCGGAACCGACGTTCACCATGCGCACCTCCGTCGGCCGAGCCTCGGAGAATGTTACCGAGAACAACCCCGGTGGTGCAATGAATCGCGCTACAGCCCGAGGCGCTCCAGGTACGGGTTCACGAGGCGGCGCTCGGGGTCGAAGCGAGCGGCGAGCGCGGCGAAGTCGTCCCACCGCGCATAGCGCGAGCGCACCTCGGCGGCATCGAGCGTGAACACCTTGCCCCAGTGCGGGCGGGCGGTCGCGGGCAGCAGCGCCTCGAGCGTCGGCAGGAACTCCCGCACCGCGGCCTCGTCGGGTTTCCACGTGAAATGGATGCCGACGGCATCCGTCTCGTGCGACGAGCTCAACCACAGCTCGTCGGCGGCCACCGTGCGGATCTCGTTCACCAGCAGCAGCGGCGCGATCTGACCCGCGAGCGTGCGGACGGCCTGGATCGCGGCGACCGCATCCTGCCGGGGCACCAGGTACTCGGTCTGGATCTCGGCGCCGGCCGAGGGCGTGAACTCGAGCTTGAAGTGCGCGAGGCGCTCGAACCACGGGCCCGGCACCCCGAGCTGCTCGGTGCACGCGACCGGGTCGACGCCGAGGATCGGATGCCGCTTGCCCTCGGCGGGCTCCGCCCCGAGCCGCGCGAACAGGTCGGCGCGGGTGTTCTCGCGCGCCTCGGGGTGGCGCTGCTTGACCCAGATCTGGTCGGCGAAGTCGGTGTGCTCCCAGCGCGAGAAGATGCTGACGCTGGTGCCGATGCTGGTCACCTCGTCGAAGTCGGCGAGGATCGCATCCCACGACGGATGCTCGAACACGTGCTGCGCGACCTCGTACGCGGGCTCGACGTCGAGCGTCACCTCGACCACCGCGCCGAGGGCCCCGAGGCTCACGACCGCGCCGCCGAAGTCGTCGTCGCCGCGGGCGAGCGTGCGCGTCTCGCCGGACGGGGTGATGATGGTCAGCGCGCGCACGGCGGATGCCAGCGATCCGGTCGCGTCACCCGAGCCGTGCGTGCCCGTGGCGACCGCGCCGGCGATCGAGATGTGCGGCAGCGAAGCGAGGTTCGCGAGCGCGAGGCCCTCGGCGTCGAGCAACGGGGCGAGGTCTCCGTAGCGCAGCCCGCCGGACACGCGCACCGCGTCACGGGCGTCGTCGACCTCGAAGACGACGGGCAGACGGTCGAGCGCGATCAGCACGCCGTCGGTGTCGGCGATGTCGTTGAAGCAGTGCCGCGATCCGAGGATCCGCGCGGCTCCGCCCCGGGCGAGCAGATCGCGCAGCTCGTCGACCGAGCCGGGGTGCTCGACGGCGGATGCACGGTAGGTGAGGTTGCCGGCCCAGTTGCGTTCGATGGTCATCGGGCCATAGTAGCCAGCGCGCATCGGCGTGCGTCGACGCGGCGACGCGCCCGAGCGGTGCCATGGATAGGCTGACCGGATGACAGCGATGCCGCCGCCCCGCGCGACGATGAAAGACGTGGCGGCGCTCGCGGGCGTCTCGCCCAAGACCGTCTCGAACGTCGTCACCGGCACGACGACGGTGAGCGAGGAGACACGTCGCAAGGTCGATGCGGCCATGGTCGAGCTCGACTTCGTGCCCAATCTGAACGCCCGAGGGCTACGCAAGGGGCGATCGGGCATCATCGCCGTCGCGCTGCCCGACCTCGCCACCGCCTTCTCGGCCGAGCTCATGCACCGCCTCGTCGATGCCGCCCACGAACGCGGCCTGGCCGTGCAGATCGAAGAGACGGCGACCGACCCCGAGCGCGAGAGGGAACTCGTCTCCCGCGCCAGAGCGCACCTCGTCGACGGCCTCATCCTCAACCCGATCCGCCTCGAAGACAGTGTGCTGAAGTACGCCGACCGTCTTCCGCCCCTGGTCGTGCTCGGCGAGGTCGAGCAGAACCGTGCCGACCACGTGCGCATCGACAGCCGTCGCGCCGCGGCCGACGTCACCCGTCACGTGCTGTCACGCGGAGCGACCCGCATCGCGGTGATCGGCGCCGACGACGACGCCTCGGTCGCGACGGCGACGAGCCGCCTGCGTCTCGAAGGGGTGCATGACGCGCTTCGCGAGGCCGGCATCTCCCGCGACACCGCGCTCGAGATCAACCCGATGCCGTGGTCGATGACGGGCGGAGCCCAGGGGGTGCAGACGCTGCTGCGTCGCGGCGTGGCCTTCGATGCGATCGTCGCCTTCACCGACTCGCTGGCGCTCGGCGCCCTGCACGCACTGCACGACCACGGCATCCGCGTGCCCGACGACGTGATCGTCACAGGCTTCGACGACGTGGAGTTCTCGCGCTACACGTCGCCCTCGCTCACGACGATCGCCTTCGATCGTCGTGCGTTCGCGGATGCGGCGCTGGGGCTCCTCGAGTCGCGCATCGACGATCGCGCGACCCCGCCGCGGTCGCTCACCCTCTCCCACCATCTGCTCGAGCGCGACAGCACGCAGGGCCGCCCGCGCGGCCACCGCCCCTGACGCGCCCTCTCGCGCACGGCATCCCCGTCCCCTCGCGTCCCCCCGCATCCACCCGTCCCCCTCGCGTCCCCGCGTCCCCGCGTCCCCGCGTCCCCGCGTCCTCCCGTTCCGGTCCCAGTTGGTGCC
>NZ_JAGGPD010000222.1:0-3721 GCF_018613995.1 Microbacterium sp. ISL-103
TGAGGCCCTGGGGGCCATTTGGCGCCGGCTCCCCCGAACCGGCGCCCGGTCTGTCAGGCTCTCTCGAGCCGGTAGCGCAGCGATGCCAGCTCGGCGCGGAGCGCGGCGGGAACCTTGTCGCCGAAGGTGTCGTAGAACTCCTCGGTCAGATCCGCCTCGGTCTTCCAGGCCCCGGCGTCGACCGAGAAGAGCTCGTCGAGGTTGGCCTCGGGCACATCGATGCCGTCGAGGTTCAGGTCCGACACGATCGGCAGCCGACCGATCGGGCTGTCGACGGTCGACACCTCGCCTGAGATGCGGCGGATGATCCAGTCGACGACACGCGAGTTGTCTCCGAATCCGGGCCACAGGAAACGGCCGTCCGAGCCGCGACGGAACCAGTTGACCTGGAAGATACGCGGTGCGCGGTCGAACCGCAGGCCGCGACCGACCTTCAGCCAGTGGCCGAAGTAGTCGGCCATGTTGTAGCCGCAGAACGGGAGCATCGCGAACGGATCGCGACGCAGCTCGCCGACGGTGCCCTCGGCGGCGGCGGTGCGCTCGGACGAGATGTTGGATCCGAGGAAGACACCATGGGTCCAATCCGTCGCCTCGACGACGAGCGGCACGTTCGACGCGCGACGACCGCCGAAGAGGATGACGTCCAGCGGCACGGCCTCCTCCCAGTCCTCCGAGATCTGCGGGCACTGTGCCGCCGAGACGGTGAAGCGCGAGTTCGGGTGCGCGGCGGGTCGCCCCGAGTCGGGGGTCCAGTCGTTGCCCTCCCAATCGATCAGGTGCGCGGGCGCCTGATCGGTCAGCCCCTCCCACCAGACGTCGCCGTCGGGGCGCAGCGCCACGTTCGTGAAGATCGTGTTGCCCCAGAGGGTCTCGACGGCCGTGACGTTGGTCGACTCGCCGGTTCCCGGCGCGACACCGAAGAACCCGGCCTCGGGGTTGATCGCCCAGAGGCGACCGTCTTCACCCGGACGGATCCATGCGATGTCGTCGCCGAGCGTCTCGACGCGCCAGCCCGGGATGGTCGGGCGCAGCATGGCGAGGTTGGTCTTGCCGCAGGCCGAGGGGAAGGCCGCCGCGACGTGATGCGCCTTGCCCGCCGGGTCGATCACCCTGATGAGCAGCATGTGCTCGGCGAGCCACCCCTCGTCGCGGGCGATGACCGAGGCGATGCGCAGCGCGAAGCACTTCTTCGCGAGGATCGCATTGCCGCCGTAGCCCGAGCCGAACGAGTAGACCTCGAGCGTCTCGGGGAAGTGCACGATGTACTTGTCGTCGTTGCAGGGCCATTCGACGTCGGGCTGTCCGGGGCCGAGCGGTGCTCCGACGGAATGGACCGTCTTGACCCAGGGCGCGCCGTCGGCGATCTGGCGGGTGACCGCATCGCCGACGCGGGTCATGATGCCGATGGAGGCGACGGCGTAGGCACTGTCGGTGACCTGGACGCCGATGTGCGAGAGCGGCCCCCCGACCGGCCCCATCGAGAAGGGCACGACGAACATCGTGCGTCCGCGCATCGATCCCTCGAAGATCTCCGTCATCTTCTGGCGCATCTCCGCCGGGGGCGCCCAGTTGTTCGTGGGTCCGGCATCCTCTTCGTTCTCCGACGAGATGAAGGTGCGGCCCTCGGTGCGGGCGACGTCGCTGGGGTGCGAACGTGCGAGGTACGAACCGGGACGCCACTCGGGGTTGAGCTTGATCAGCTTGCCCTCGTCGACGAGCCCGCGCAGCAGCCAGTCGTTCTCGGCTCGGGAGCCGTCGACCCAGTGGATCGATGCCGGCTGCGTGAGCGCAGCGATCTCGTCGACCCAGGCAGCGAGCTCGGCCATGGCGGGAGTGTCATACGTCGGAGCCGTCCCGAAGGTGCGCACCGGTGCGACGGATGCGGCTCGGGGGGTGAAGACTTCGGCGATCGCCATGACTACTCCTTTGAAGTGAGGGGCGTTTGTTCTATCTTCTTCCGGTATTGGCGTGACTTTTCGACATTCATGACGATAAGAATGGCGGTTCTTTCACTAAGATCAAGGAATGGCTACCTCTGGCATCCACCTCGCCACTCTCGGGCATCGCATCCGACACCACCGCCTCGAGAAGGGCTTCACACTCGACGAGCTGGGCGCCCTGGTCGGAGTCGCCGGATCGCAGCTGAGTCTGATCGAGAACGGCAAGCGCGAGCCCAAGCTCTCGCTGCTTCAGGCGATCGCGCACGCCACCGACACCCAGGTGACCGATCTCATCTCGGGTGAGCCGCCCAACCGCCGTGCCGCGCTCGAGATCGAGCTCGAGCGCGCGCAGGAGAGCCCGGTGTTCCGCCAGCTCGGCATCGCCCCGGTGCGGGTCACGAAGGGGATGAGCGACGAGACCATCGAATCGATGCTCGGCCTGCACCGAGAGCTCCAGAGACGCGAGCGCGAGGCGATCGCGACCCCCGAAGAGGCCCGTCGCGCGAACACCGAGCTGCGCCTGCGGATGCGTGAGCAGAACAACTACCTCGCCGACATCGAGAAGCTCGCCGAGAAGCAGCTGCGTTCGGCCGGCCACGTGCAGGGTGCACTGACGCACCGGACGGTCAGCATCATGGCCGAGAAGCTCGGCTTCGAGCTGATCTACGTCAACGACCTGCCGCATTCGACGCGGTCGGTCACCGATCTCGAGAACGGGCGCATCTATCTGCCTCCGGCGTCGATCCCCGGCGGCCACGGACTGCGATCGATGGCGCTGCAGGCGATGGCGCACCGCCTGCTCGGCCACACCCCGCCCACCGACTACGCCGATTTCCTGCAGCAGCGACTCGAGATCAACTACTTCGCGGCATCCTGCCTGATGCCCGAGACGGCGTCGGTCGCCTTCCTGCAGCAGGCCAAGAAGGATCGCAACCTCGCCCTCGAGGACTTCCGCGACGCGTTCGGGGTGACCCACGAGGCCGCGGGCATGCGCATGACGAACCTGCTCACGCAGCACCTCGGGATGTCGTTGCACTTCCTCCGCGTCGATGCCACCGGCGCGATCACCCGTGTCTACGAGAACGACGACCTGCCGCTGCCGATGGACGTCACCGGCGCCGTCGAGGGCCAGCGCGTGTGCCGCAAGTTCCAGGCGCGCGCGGCGTTCACCCAACAGAACCGCACGAACGAGCATCACCAGTACACCGACACCCCCTCCGGCACCTTCTGGTGCTCGACCCAGACCGGCGCCTCGACCGACGGCGAGTTCTCGATCACGGTCGGCGTGCCCTTCGACGACGCCCGCTGGTGGCGCGGGCGCGAGACGGCCGACCGCGCGGTCTCGACCTGCCCCGATGAGGCGTGCTGCCGGCGCCCCTCCGCCGATCTCACCGAGCGGTGGAACGGCAGAGCCTGGCCGAGTGCCCGCGTGCACACGCACATGTTCTCGCCGCTCCCCCGCGGCGCCTTCCCCGGCGTCGATGACAACGAGGTCTACAACTTCCTCGGACGTCACGCGAGTGAGTGAGTCGGTGTCCGGCTGATCTGAGCTGAGCTGAGCTGAGACCAGCCGTCAGAGGTCGAGGAAGCGCGTGAACCTCGCGAGAGCGCTGCGCACCGCTTCCTCGTCTGCGTCGGGTCCGCTCACAGCGCCCTCACCGATCGACGGCGCGAAGAGCTCCGGCGGTGTGCCGAGCGACGCGCTCGCGTGCGTCCAGCATCCGATCACCCGGCCCGCGGCAAGGATCGTCGCCCGCACCATGCAGCTCTTTCCCGGCCCC
>NZ_JAGGPD010000222.1:3794-7588 GCF_018613995.1 Microbacterium sp. ISL-103
CAGCACGTTCGCCGCGCCCGATGAGCGTCGCGGTCGGACGGTCGAGACGAATACCCCGTCATCGACCTCCGCGACCCTCCCTCGTGCGCGGGTGAGCGCCTCGCGCGACTGCCCGAGGGTGAGCCCGGACCACCAGGCGAAGTCTGCGACCCCCGCGGGCCCGTGCCCGTCGATGTACCGCACGAAGAGCTCGGCCAGCGGGTCATCGGGCGTCGCATGCTCGCGGATGTGCTGGTCGACCAGCACGAAACGCTGTTCGCGACCCACGGCGTCGCGCGCGACGACCGGGCCCTGACAGATCAGACCGTCGAGGGTCAGTTCGCTCAGCAGGTGGATGCCGCGCTGCCCACCGGGATCGATGCCGATACCGGCGAACACATCGAACATCGCGGCGCGGGGGAGGCCGCCCTCACTCAGACGCGGAACCACTGCCGCCACAACCGCTGTGACCATCGCCCCGTCGATGCCGAGATCGCGCCGCCTGCCTGCGGCCTGCTGACGCTGCCTCTCGCCGGTCACCGACAGCACCCAGCGGAGGTCACGTGCCGGGATGATGTGCAGCGTGCCGCGCATCGTCCACGCACGCACCAGGTCGCCGCGGGCGAAGGCACGATCGACCGCATTCACCGTCGGCTCGCCGCGTGTGCGCGCAGCCAGAGCCCACCGACCGGCGGTGAAGTCCTGGCTCTGCACCGCGAGCATGTGCGACGCGGTGTCGACCACCGTGCGCGCGGGTGCGCTCAGCCGATGCGAACGGAGCCGCTCGGAACGCAGCCGCTCGGCCGGTGAAGTCGCGGTCTTCATGCCCTCATCATGCCGGGGAGGACCGACATCGCGCACTCACCCGTGCAGCGTGACCTCTCGACGCTCGGGGAGCACGACGGGGTGCGAGCCTGCCATGACCTCGAGCACCCGGATCACCTGGCACGAGTATCCGTACTCGTTGTCGTACCAGACGTACAGCACGACGTCCGTGTCGTTCGCGATGGTCGCCAGCCCGTCGACGATCCCGGCGCGGTGCGAGCCGACGAAGTCGGTGGAGACGACCTCGGGGCTCTCGACGTAGTCGATCTGCTGCCGCAGCTTCGAGTGCAGCGAGACGCGGCGCAGGTAGTCGTTGAGTTCATCCTTGACCGCGGGTCGCTCGAGGCTCAGGTGCAGCACCGCGAGCGAGACGTCCGGGGTCGGCACACGGATCGCGGAACCGGTGAGCTTGCCCTCGAGTTCGGGCAGGGCCCGCGCCACGGCCTTCGCCGCGCCCGTCTCGGTGATCACCATGTTGAGCACGGCCGACCGGCCACGGCGGTCACCGGTGTGGAAGTTGTCGATCAGGTTCTGGTCGTTCGTGAACGAGTGCACCGTCTCGACATGGCCGCGCACGATCCCGTATGCCTCATCGATCGCCTTGAGCACCGGAGTGATCGCGTTCGTGGTGCAGGAGGCCGCCGTGATGATGCGATCATCCGCAGCGATCGTCCGGTCGTTGATCCCGTGCACGATGTTCTTCAGCGCGCCCTTGCCTGGCGCGGTGAGAAGCACGCGCGCGACACCCGTCGACACGAGGTGACGGCTGAGCCCTGCCTCATCGCGCCAGCGCCCCGTGTTGTCGACGACGATCGCGTCGTCGATGCCGTAGGCGGTGTAGTCGATCGTGGCGGGGTCGTCGGAGTAGATCACCTGGATGCGAGTGCCGTTCGCGATGATCTGCTCGGCCTGCTCATCGACCGTTACGGAGCCTGCGAACCGGCCGTGCACCGAGTCGCGCAGCAGCAGCGAGGCACGCTTCACGAGGTCGTTCTCCGAACCACGGCGCACCACGATGGCGCGCAGCCGCAGACCGCTGCCGCCGCCGTTGTGGGCGATGAGGATGCGGGCGAGCAGACGTCCGATCCGTCCGAAGCCGTAGAGGACCACATCCGTGGGCGCGCCCACGACGGCTCCGACGGCCGGTGCAAGCGCCTCGGCCAGGTAGGCGTCGAGCGGAAGGTCGCTCTCGGCATGACCTTCGACGAGGCGCGCGAGGTCGAGGGAGGATGCTCCGGGACCGAGTTCATGGACGCCCTCGAGCACGGCGAGGGTCTCATCGACCGCGAGCTGCTCGTGTCCGAGCTGCGCGACCCGGTCGTGGACTTCGACGATGCCTGTGGCCGAAAGCCCGAGCAGGCGGTGACCGTGCAGCGACGTCACCACGTCGCGTTCGCGCTTGAGCTGCCCGATCAGCGGGATCATCCGCTCGGCGAGTTCCTCTCGCGCCGTCCAGTCGTGGTGGGGTGCGGCGAATACGTTCATCTGCGTCCTTGCATGTGTGAGCGCGCCGAGGTCGCCGGCGCGCGAGATTGCCGGGTGAGCTTCGGGGGATGCATCCAGGGTACGCGCCGCGTGACGAGGACCCGAAATCGCGGCATCGCACCCATCGTTCACCGACGAGACAGGGAATCGTGCGAGCATCCGACGCGTTCTCCCCCATGCACGCCCCCGTCGAAAGGCCACCGATGACAGATCGCCCTCGCCCCTCGGCCTGGCCGCCGTTGCTGATCGCGATCGTTCTCGAGGTCGGCGCCACTCTGTCGTTGCGCGCCGCCGAGGGCTTCACGCATCCGTTCTGGCTGATCCCCGTCGCGATCGGCTACACCGGTTCCCTGTGGCTGCTGTCGATCGTGCTCGACCGAGGGATGCAGGTGGGCGTCGCCTACGGAATCTGGTCGGCGATCGGCGTGGTGCTCACCGCGATCCTGGGCGCAGCACTGTTCGGCGAGCTGCTGGGTATGGTGCAGGTCATCGGGATCGGCGCGATCGTGGTCGGCGTGCTTCTCGTCGAGCTCGGATCCCACGCGCGTGAGACACCCGCGGAGGTGGCCTCGTGATGTGGCTTCTGCTCGTGCTCGCGATCGCGAGCGAAGTGACCGCGACTCTCAGCCTGCGGGCATCGGAGGGCCTGCGGCGTCGACGGTGGATCCCCGTGATCGTCGTCGGCTACCTCGCCGCGTTCACGCTGCTCGGCACGATTCTCGCGATGGGGATGCCGGTGGGCGTCGCATACGGTGTCTGGGCTGCCGCCGGTGTCGCTCTCACGGCGATCCTCGGGCGCGTGATCTTCAAGGATCACTTCTCCGTCATGATGGCGATCGGCGTCGCGCTCATCGCCCTGGGTGTGGTGCTGATCGAGTTCGGCGGAGCCCACTGACGATCGTCCGCGCTGCGCTGGTCGATCAGTCCTGCACGAGATCGACATGCGCGCGTCGCCTCAGGCGCACGTCTCCGCGGACGTCTGGTGCTGCTGCGGCGGCGAGGTCTGCAGGTGCGACCACTGCGCGTCGGCATCGATGTCTGAGGTCATCGCGTCGCCGTCGTCTGGCAATCCCTGCCGAAAGCACGCGGCGAACGTGCCCCTCACGACAGGCCGGCGATCGCGAGGCGCAGGATGCCGTCGGCCTCCTGCAGTGCCTGGGCGGCGGAGTCCGCCGACGCACCGGTCGAGATCATCAGGATCGCGAGTTTGACCGAGCCTCCCGCAGCATCCAGCGCGGCGGAGGCATCGTCGAGGCCGGCACCGGTGAGCTCGGTCACCGTGCGGATCGAGCGTGCGTGCAGCTTCTCGTTCGTCGCGAGCAGATCGACCATGACACCCCGGTGCGTCTTGCCGAGTTTGATCAGCGAGAGCGTCGTCAGCATGTTGACGACGAGCTTCTGCGCCGTCCCCGACTTCAGCCTCGTCGATCCCGAGATGAACTCGGGGCCGGTGACGACCTCGATCGCGATGTCGGCGACCGCGCCGATCTCGGATGCCGGATTCG
>NZ_JAGGPD010000223.1 GCF_018613995.1 Microbacterium sp. ISL-103
GCGGCAGGCACGATCTCGGGCCACTCTCTCTCATCCAGCGCCGGGTAGAGATTGCCGAGTGCCGCCGCTCCGTACGCGGCGGGCGGAGCGGAGAGCCCCGCCCGCCCGATCTTCACGGGCCGCGAACCGACCGAGACGGTGCTGCTCATGACACGATCAGCCGACCCAGTGCGTCGTCGTTCCAGGGGATGCCCAGGCCCGCCTCCGTCGGCGCCCACCCGCGCCCGTTCTCGATGCGGATCTCGCCCGTGGTGACCGCGCGCAGCTGCGGGATGTGCTCGAGGTAGAGCGCGTTGGGCACCGCGCAGACGAGCGACACATGCAGCTCCATCAGGAAATGCGGCGCCACGGGGGCATTGAACGACTCGGCCAGATGCGCGATCTTGAGCCACGGGGTGATTCCGCCGACCCTCGCGACGTCGGCCTGCACGATCGACGCTCCCCCGCGCTGCAGGTGCTCGCGGAAGTGCCCGAGCGAGTACATGCTCTCGCCGACCGCGATCGGCACCGACGTCGAGCGCGCCAGAAGGCGATGCCCCTCGATGTCCTCCGCGGGCAGCGGCTCCTCGAACCAGAACACGTCGACCTGCTCGAACAGCCGTGCGCGGCGTACGGCCTCGGCGACCGTGAACGACTGGTTCGCGTCGACCATGATGTCCATTGCCGGGCCCACGGCGTCTCGCACGGCGCGCAGGCGGTCGAGGTCCTGGTGGCCGCGCGGCATGCCGACCTTGATCTTGACGCCGCCCATGCCTCGGTCCTTGGCGTCGACCGCGTGCGCGACCAGCTCGTCGGTGCGGAAGTGCAGCCATCCTCCCTCGGTGTCGTACACCGGCACGGAGGGCGAAGCCCCTCCGGCGGCGACCCAGAGCGGCAGACCGGCTCGGCGGGTCTTCGCATCCCACACCGCGGTGTCGACCGCGGCGAGCGCGAGCGCGGTGATGGGCCCCACAGTCGTGGCGCGCGTGATGCCGAACAGTGCGAGCCACAGCGCTTCGGGGCGCTCGGCCTCGAGCCCGATCAGGGCCGGCAGCAGCGTCTCGCGCAGCAGGCTGAGGACTGCGCCGCCGCCGGTGCCGATCGTGTAGCTGTAGCCGATGCCCTCGGTGCCGTCAGCCGTGCGCAGCCGCACGAAGATCGTCTCCTGCTTGACGAACGTCTGCAGAGCATCCGTGCGCTCGGTCTCGACCGGCAGGTCGCACAGCTGGGCCTCCGCGTGAACGATCCGGCTGCCGGCCGTCGCATCCGCGACAGCCTCGCGCAGGTGCGCGGTGGTGTGGTGTGTGGTGGTCATCAGCGTCCTCCGAGTCCGCCCAGGGTGACCCCTTTGATGAGCTGCCGTTGCAGCAGCAGCACGAGGATCAGCGAGGGGATGACGGCCAGTGTCGACGCGGCCATCAGCAGCGACCACTGCGTGCCGAACTGCCCGGTGAACATGCCGAGCCCGAGGGGCACGGTGGCCATGTCCTGCGTGTTGATGATGATGAGCGGCCACAGGTACGAGTTCCAATAGCCGATGAACGAGAACACCGCGAGCACGCTGAGCGGGGCGACCAGCTGCGGCAGCAGCACAGACCACAGGGTACGCAGTCGCGAGGCGCCGTCGATCAGGGCCGCTTCCTCGTACTCCATCGGGATGGTGAGGAAGAACTGCCGCATCAGGAACGTGCCGAACGCGGTGAACGCGAACGGGATGATGAGGGCCGCGAAGCTGTCGTTCCACCCCCAGCTGTTGATCATGATGAACAGCGGAACGACGAGCACCTCCTGCGGCAGCACGAGCGTGAGCACGAACAGCAGGAAGAGCTTGTCGCGGTACTTGAACCGCAGGCGCGAGAAGGCGTAGGCCGAGAGCACGGCGACGATCACCGAGAGCGCGGCGCCGAGGATCGCGACGAACAGGCCGTTGAGGATGAAGCGTCCGAACGGCACGACGGTCCAGGCCTCGACGAAGTTCGCCCAACGGATCTCGGAGCCGAAGATCTGCGGCGTCGCCGTGAAGACCTCGTTCTCGGGCTTGAGCGCGGTGAGGAACATCCAGATGAACGGGAAGGCGAACAGCAGCGCGACCACCGCGATGGCGGCGGTGTTCAGCCATTCCTTCAGTGAGTCGCGACGCTGATGCGCACGACGGGGCAGGCTCACGACCTCACTCATAGTTCACCCACCTGCGCTGGCCGACGAACTGCAGGGCCGTGATGAGCATCACGACCAGGAACAGGATCCACGCGAGGGCGGATGCGTAGCCGAGCCGATCGAAGACGAAGCCGTTGCGATACAGGTACAGCACGAACGTGTTGGTGCTCTCACCCGGCCCTCCCTGTGTCAGGAACAGCGGCTGCACGAACACCTGGAAGGCGCCGATCATCGTCATCGTCGAGCAGAAGAACAGCGACGGCGACAGCAGCGGCAGGATGATGAAGCGCAGCCGCTGCCACGCCGAGGTGCCGTCGATGCGGGATGCCTCGAGCAGCTCCTTCGGGATCGCGCTGAGACCCGCCGACAGGACGATCACGTTGTACCCGAACGACTGCCACACCGACATCGCGATCACCGAGGGCAGCGCCCAGGCCGAGTCGGAGAGCCAGTTGGGCCCGTCGATGCCGACCGTCGCGAGCATCGAGTTGACGAGACCGTCCTGCGAGAGCAGCAGTCGCCAGACGAGCGCGTTGGCCACCATCGGCGTGATCACCGGCAGGAAGAAGACGACCCGCCAGGCTCCCGCCGCCTTCATGCGCGTGCTGAGCCACAGCGAGATGGTGAGGGCGACGACGAGGTTCAGCGCCGTGTAGACGATCGCGAAGATGAGGGTGTTGCCGAGCACGGTGTAGAACGTCGGGTCACGGAACAGCTTCACGTAGTTCTCGAACCCGATGAAGTCGGGGCTGCCGAACAGCTTCCAGTCGAACAGGCTGATGAAGGCCGACCCGAACAGCGGGGTGAGGATGAAGAGGACGAACCCGATCATCCCGGGGGCAAGGAATGCCACCGCCACCCAGGCCTGGCCGCGCCGACGCGGCGGGCGGGGAACCCGCGCGGCGGGAGCACCCGAGGGCACCCCCGCCGCG
>NZ_JAGGPD010000224.1 GCF_018613995.1 Microbacterium sp. ISL-103
TCCCCCCGGCTGATTCCGCCGGTCAGCGCGTGGCCTTCCCGTCGATCGGGTCATAGGGATTCGATGATCCGATCGCCTCTCGCCGCTCGACTTCCTCGCTCCACCGGATGATCTCGGTCGCAATCACGTCTGCGTCGACCTTCTCTGCCGCGAGCGTCGAGGAGGCCACATCGATGGAGACGAGCCATCCCACCCGGAGCACGACACGACGGACCAGGCCGTGCGCGTCGCGGTAGGGGATCTCGACGAATGCCGAGTCATGCACTCTCGCCAGAGCCCGTGAGTACCTGCATATCGCGTCGGCCAGCACCTCATCGGTGAGGAACGTGCCGAACGGCGTCACGATCTGCTTCATCAGGATCCCCCGGACTCGATGGATGTCGATGCCGGGGTCTGGGGCGTGCCTGCGATTCTACTCACACCCGATTCGCGTGTCCGGCCCGTAGGCGGGCGCGGGCGTTGCAGTCAGCCGAGTGTGAGACGACGTTCGACGATCTGCCGTGCGACGTCTCCGAGCCGCAACGAGTTGCGACGCGCGTGATCGCGGATGAGGCTGAATGCCTCTTCGATGNNTCGCCTGCTCGATCACGATCCGGCTGTTCAGCGCGTGCTGCAGCTGGGTGGTGAGGATCTCCGTCTCACGCAGCACCCGCTCGTGGACGATGCCGATCGTCGCCACATCGGCCAGAGCGCGTGCGATCAGCAGGTCCTCCTCCGACAGCGTGCGCCCCGCCGTCTGCAACAGGGTCAACGTGCCGATCGTCTGCTCGCGGAGCCGCAGGGGAATCGCGACGATCGACGTGTAGCCGGATGCGTGAGCTGACTCGCGGAACTCCGCCGATTCCGCATCGCGTGCATCCACCTCGGTCACAGTGACGGTCGTGCCGGATTCATAGCTCGCGAGAGCCGGGCCCCGCGACCCGAGCATCAGAGCCTCGACCACACTCGCTGCCTCACTTGTCGATGCCACGAGCTCGAGGTCACCGATCTGGTCGGCGAGGAGGATGCCCGCGACGGCGATGTCGAGTTCGTCCCGACACGTGTCGGCGAGGTGCTGCATGAGTTCGACGACGTCGTACTCGTCGACCAGGGTGTCGGCGAGCTGGACGAAGGTGTGCAGGAGCCGCTGGTCCCGTTCGAGCCGGGTCATGATCCGACTCCGATCGTTNNCCGGCCAGCACATCCTCGGCGACCGACATCACGGTGCTCTCCGTCGCGAAGGCACGACTGTGCAGAAGAAGACGAGCATCTTCGGCGTCGATGCCGAGCTGCGCGAGCACCATACCCGTCGCCTGGTGCACCTTGCGTCGAGAGAACGGAGACAGGGAGGTCTCGTCGGGCATCTCGAGTTCGTTGATCCTCTCGCGCAGCACGCGTCTCGCGATCACGGCGGCCATGGCGCTCGCCTGGGTCGTCTGCATGGGGTCGAAGCGCAGCGGCGAACTCGAATAGAGGTCGATCGCGCCGAATCGGAGGTTGCCCACGGTCAGAGGGAACGCGAAGATCGATGCGGCATCGCCTGCCTGCGCCGCCCTGGCGAATGCGGGCCAGCGCTCAGCGCCGCCTCGTCCGCGGAGCTCCGGCTCCATAACCGGCCGCGACAGCCTCATCGCGTCCCAGCAGGGTCCCTCCCCGAGGTCGAACTGCAGCTCGTCCAGCCACGCCGATGACTCGTCGGTCGCAGAGACCGTCTGACTGCCGAGGAAGCCGCCGAGCGTCGACACCGATGCACCGGTGACGGGCAGAACGGCGAGGAACGAGAACGGAAGCTCGGTCACCTGGGTCTCTGGAGCATCGAGCCCCTCGAGAGCGGACTTGAATGCGTCTTCCATACCTTCACCTCGGTTCCACGCTAGTGGTGACTGCAGCACCCGGCAACGGGACGGGCCGTTCGACCACCGAGCCGGGTCGAGAGGGGACTCATTCGAGCAGGAGCTGGAAGAGCACGTGGTCCTGCCACTCCCCCGCGATCCGCAGGTATCGGGGCGCGAGGCCGATCCTCTTGAATCCGCAGTCGGCAAGAACCCTCTGAGACGCGATGTTGTGAACGAGTGTCGCCGCCTGCAGGCGGTGCATCCTCAGCTCGTCACGGGCGAAGGCTGCGATCTGTCGCACGCCCTGCGAGGCGAACCCTCGGCGCAGCAGCGAGTGATCGATCCAGTAGCCGAGATCCGCGCTCCGGAACGCGCCTCGAACGATGTTGTTGAGGTTGATGCGTCCCCGGATCTCACCGTCGACGGACTCAATCACGAACCGCCTGCTGCGACCCGCAGCCTCTTCGGCGACGCACTGACGGACATCGGACTCCTGCCAGGCAGCGCTGAAGAACTCCGGGTTCCTCAGAGGTTCCCACGGTGCGAGATGCTCGCGATTCGCGGCATACGCCCGTGCGAGGGCTGCGCCGTCGCCGAGACGGACCGGGCGCAGGAAATGCTCCGCATCGAGCGGAAGCACAGACTACTTCTTCGGCGCGAGCTGCTCGATGATCGCCTTGGCGACATCCTGCATCGTGAGGCGGCGATCCATCGACGCCTTCTGGATCCAGCGGAAGGCCTCGGGCTCGGAGAGTCCCATCTTCTCGTTCAGCAGTCCCTTGGCCCGATCGACGAGCTTGCGGGTCTCGAAGCGCTCGACCATGTCGGCGACCTCGGCCTCGAGCGTGATGATCTGCTCGTGGCGTGCGAGAGCGATCTCGATCGCCGGCAGCAGGTCGTTCGGGGTGAAGGGCTTGACGACGTAGGCCAAGGCTCCGGCCTCGCTCGCCCGCTCCACGAGCTCCTTCTGGCTGAACGCCGTGAGAAGCACCACCGGGGCGATGTTGCCCTTGTGCAGCTTCTCGGCCGCGCTGATGCCATCGAGCTGCGGCATCTTGACATCCATGATGACGAGGTCGGGGCGCAGCTCGGTCGCGAGCGCGACCGCGGTCTCTCCGTCGCCTGCCTCACCCACGACATCGAAGCCGTTGTCGCGAAGGATCTCGACGATGTCGAGACGGATCAGCGACTCGTCTTCGGCGACGACGACGCGTCGGGGTGCGGATGACGTGGGCTGCTCAGCTGCCTGTTCTTGCTCGGTCACAGATCCATCCTAGTGGAGAGCACCTCGGAGGTCCCCCGATGGCGCGGCTCGCGATCGGGATCGCCCGTGCTCTGCGCTAAAGTCGAAGACGCGACACACGAGCCGGCGTGGCGGAATGGCAGACGCGGAGCACTCAAAATGCTTTGTCCGAAAGGGCGTGTGGGTTCGAGTCCCACCGCCGGCACCCACCGGATCAGAGACTGATCCAGACCTCGTCGTCGATGAGCAGATATCTCTCGAGCAGAGGAGCCATCGCCGCGAGGAGGGCATGCTCTGCCGATGCCGGGTGATCGGCGATCAGCACCTGATCGGGTACCACGGCCCGGATGATCGCCTCGAGATGCGCATTCGTGGCCTCGACCGGCAGCCCGCCGACCAGCAGCGGCCGATAGATCCGCCCCTCGTGGATGCGAGTGCCGTCGCTCGCTGCGATCGTGTCGAGACCTCGCGTCTGGGCGAGGTACGTGGGCACGCAGGCGATCGCATCGTATGTGCGGAAGCGTCGCTTCAGGCGGTAGCGGATGCCGATGCTGCCCGGTCGCCGCGAAGGCAGCCCGTCGCTCCCGACCGGGGCCGAGGCCTCGAGCGACTCGAGGAGAGAGTCGCATGGCTCGCCGATCACCGGTGCGGCGTTCGCGAGTCGCTCTGCCGCGTCGGGTTCGATGGTCAGGTCATCCATGATGGGGAGCGCAGACCTGCGGGTGCCGCCTGCGCCTGCCCCAGCGTACAGGCCGACGGCTGGCAGTCCCATGGTCGAAGGTCGAGGATTTCCGCCCGGTCTGCGGGTGGGCTCAGTCCTCAGGGTGCTCCGCGAGCGCTGCGACCTCGCCGAGTACCCGGGGATCGGCGAGTACCCGGAAGTGCCCGCCCGTGTCGAGACGCAGATTCTTGCGCGCACCGCTCAGCTCACTGCCTTCGGGGATGTGCGGATCGAACGCGGCGTAGACCGACACGATCCTCTGATTGACGTCCGCCCTGCCCGCGAGCTCGAGGATCGAGGGATCCGACGGCGAGAACGCGCGGAGCGACCTGACGGGGAGCATCCGTGCGTATCGGGAACCGCCGAAGGGCGTCGCCACTGCGAGCATGGCCTTTACGCGGCCGCCGGCCGATCCCGTCATCGCGAGCTTTCCGGCGAGTCCGCCCTTGCTGTGGGCGACCAGGAGCACATCCGTCATCTGCATCTTCTCGAGGAAGGCGGTCACGATGCGCGCAGCCTCGCGAACGGGCTTCTGATTGCGCCCCAGCGTCTCGAGGACGTACACGGGGTGCCCGCGTTCGTGCAGCGCCGAGACGAGCGGCTGCATGAACCTCCAGGTCTCGTACACACCAGGAAGGATGATGATCGGCGAGGCATCTCCGCCGGTGAAGGAATCGGCGTCGTGACGGTCGAAGGCCGATCGCACCTGCCAGTATGCGGCGTACGCATAGTCGGCCAGCCACCACCCGGCCCGCTTCAGTATCTCGATGTCGCCCTCCCCCGAACGCTCGTCATGATCGACGATACGCCCGCCCCGGTGCCGCTCCGGGCCCCTGGCACGACGAAGGGGCGGAACTTTGCGTTCCGCCCCTTCGCCGAAGAGCCTCGATCAGACCGTGGCTTCCTTGTAGATCGGAGCTGCGCCGTTGACGGCGTCCCCGACCTTGTGCACGCGGATGTCGTTGGTCGATCCCACGATTCCGGGAGGGGAACCGGAGATCACGACGACCTTGTCTCCTTCGACGGCGAGACCGCTCGAGAGCAGGTAGTCGTCGACCTGCAGGTACATCAGGTCGGTGTGCTGGACCATGTCGACGAGCTTCGACTGGATTCCCCAGGTCAGCGCCATGCGGCGACGGATGTTCGGCTCGGGAGTGAAGGCGATCATCGGGATGCGCGACCGCAGCCGCGACAGTCGACGGGCCGAATCACCGGACTGGGTGAAGACGCAGAGATACTTCGCCTCGACGAACTCGGCGACCTCGAGGGCTGCGAGGGTGATCGCGCCACCCTGCGTGCGGGGCTTGGTCGTGAGCGGCGCGATGCGCTCGAGGCCATGCTCCTCGGTCGACTCGACGATGCGGGCCATGGTCTCGACAACCACGACCGGGTCGT
>NZ_JAGGPD010000225.1 GCF_018613995.1 Microbacterium sp. ISL-103
CCGCCCAGATCACTCTCATGGGCGAATCCGCCGGCGGCCCGATCGTCGCAGGACTCCTCGCGAATCAGGCCTCCCGGGCGCTCGTCGCACGCGCGATCATCGAATCAGGTCCCCTCGAAGCCCAGACCGCCAAGAGGGCAGGCCGTGTGACCGCGCGGCTCGCGAAGCTTCTCGGTGTCACGGCGGATCGCGCGGGTTTCGCCTCGACGTCTCCCGAGAAGCTCTTGGATGCGCGGCGGCAGCAGGCGTCCGGGTCGTCACCGCTCGGCGGAGCGCCGGGATTCCAGTTCGCGATCGATGCCGCCTCTCTCCCCCGCTCTCCGCACGAGGTGCTCGCCTCGATCGACATCCCGCTGCTCATCGGGAGCAACACAGACGAGTACCGCCTCTGGTTCACTCCGGCCGCACTCGACGGGATCAGCGAACTGAAGCTGCTGCTCGCCCGGCTGGCGCTGCGGATTCCGCGCAAGGCCGTCTCCGCCTATCGCGCGGCCTTCCCCAATGCGTCGACCGGCGAGATCTTCGGGCAAGTCGCGACCGACGTCATGCTGCGTGCCCCGCTGACCAGACTCGCACGAGCGCGCAGAGCACCGACCCACGTCTACGAGTTCGCGTGGTCGAGCCCGGTGCGCGATCTGCGCGCCGCCCATGCACTGGAACTGGGCTTCGTCTTCGACCGGCTCGGCGACCCCGAGGCTCAGCGCCTCGCGGGTGGCGATGCTCCCCAACGCCTCGCCGATGAGATGCACGCCGCCTGGATCGCGTTCATCACGACCGGGGATCCCGGCTGGCCGACCTTCGGCGCTGAACGGACCACGCGTCTGTTCGACACCGAGAGCGCGACCGTCGCCCAGCGCCGGTCCGAGGCGCTCGACCTGCTGCCGTAGTCGAGCCGCGAGGCGCCGTCAGTCGGTGAGTTCGCGCACGACCGCGTCGGCGAGAAGCCGACCGCGGAGCGTCAGCTGCACGCGCCCGCGCACCGCGGCGGCGGGGTCGACGAGGCCGTCCGCGATCAGGCCGGCGACACGCGTGCGCTTGTCCGGCTGCAGGTCGGCGACCGCGATCCCCTCGCGGATGCGACTCAGCAGCAGGACGCGCTCGAGAATCCTCGATTCCGCATCGGGACGCTCGGTTCCGGCGGCCGGCGACTCCTCGGCGGCGAGACGCTGCGCATAGGCGGCCGGGTGCTTCACGTTCCACCACCTGAGCCCTGCGACGTGGCTGTGCGCGCCGGGGCCGAAGCCCCACCAGTCACTCCCCCGCCAGTACGCGAGGTTGTGGCGCGAGCGCTGTTCCACCGTGCGCGACCAGTTGCTGATCTCGTACCAGTCGAAGCCCGCCGCTGCGAGACGCGCATCGGCGAGCTCGTACATGTCGGCCTGCAGGTCGTCGTCCGGCGCCGGCACCTCGCCTCGGCGGATCTGCCGCGCGAGCTTCGTGCCGTCCTCGATGATCAGTGCGTACGCCGAGATGTGGTCCGACTCGAATGCGAGCGCCGCATCGAGCGACGCCTCCCAATCACCGAGCGACTCACCGGGGGCGCCGTAGATGAGGTCCACGCTCACGGCGAGGCCTGCGTCCTTCGCCGCGGCGACCGCCGTCGTCACATTCTCGGGGCGATGGGTGCGGTCGAGAGCGGCGAGCACATGCGGCACTGCCGACTGCATGCCGATCGAGAGCCTCGTCACACCGGCATCCGCGAGCGTGCGGGCGACCTCGGGCGTCACCGTGTCGGGGTTCGCCTCGACCGTGACCTCGGCGCCGTCCGTCAGACCGAACGCGTCGGTCGCCGCACCGAGCATCCGGGCGAGAGCTCCCGCGGGCAGGAGAGTCGGCGTGCCTCCGCCGAAGAACACGGTGTCCATCGGGCGCAGCGCGCCCGCATCCGCGAGAACGCGCTTCGCCAGGTCGATCTCGGTGATCAGCGTCGAGGCGTAGTCCTCCTGCTTCGCACCGCGAAGCTCGCCGGACGTGTAGGTGTTGAAGTCGCAGTAGCCGCAGCGAACCCGGCAGAAGGGGACGTGCAGGTAGGCCGAGAACGGCGCAGCCGGGTCGATCGCGAGATCGGACGGAAGGCGTCCGTCTGCCGGCGCCGGATCGCCCAGGGGAAGGGGACCGGCCATCAGAGAACTGAGGCCATCAGACCGGGGTCGCGTAGAGCGGGGAGATCGCCCGCAGGTAGCGTGCGAACAGCTCCCGGCGGCGGCGCTTCACGAGCGCGGGGACGACGCGGTACAGCAGGGAGTTCGGCGCATCGAATGCGCGCACCGAGAACCACACCTCGTCGTTGTCCTCGCGCCAGTCGATGTCGAAGGATTCCTCACCGCGCACGACCGAGCCGCCGACAGTGCCCAGCACGAATCCGATGCGGCGCTTCTCCTCGGTGACCGAGATCACACGGAGTTCGGCATCCGCTCGCATCCCGCTCACACGCCCGTGCAGACGAAGGGTCATCCCCGGTCCTGCGAACGGAGTGCCCTCGGCATCGAAGCGCTGCTCGACGTCGGTCTTGCTCGGGGAGATCGGGTTGCCCTCCGCATCGAAGCTCACCCCGGCGTACGCGGGGCCCGGTGCAGGACGCACGTCTGTGACGCTGAGTCCCGCCGCGCGCTGGGCGGTCCAGGTGAGCAGAGACTCGCCCGCCGTCTCGAAGCGCTCCGCGCCGCTGCCGATCCGCCAGGAGTTCTCCGCCGGGAGGCTGCGCTCCGGCGGGTACTGCATCAGATCGGGCGCGTGGGTCGCACCCACGGCCGCATAGTCCACCGTGTCGTCTCGGAAAGTCCCGCGCCGCATGATTTCCAGCCTACTTCCCGTTTCCTGGACGATCACCCTCCACGTGCCGGGAACGCCCCGACCGGCAGGGCCCTACTTCTTGTCCTTGCCCTCGACGTCGCCGGAGAGCGCTGCGATGAACGCCTCCTGCGGCACCTCGACACGGCCCACCATCTTCATGCGCTTCTTGCCCTCTTTCTGCTTCTCGAGGAGCTTGCGCTTACGGCTGATGTCACCGCCGTAGCACTTGGCGAGCACGTCCTTGCGCAGCGCCCTGATCGTCTCGCGGGCGATGATCCTGGCGCCGATGGCGGCCTGGATCGGCACCTCGAAGTTCTGGCGAGGGATCAGCTTGCGCAGTCGCTCCGTCATCAGCGTGCCGTAGGCATAGGCCTTGTCGCGGTGCACGATCGAGCTGAACGCGTCGACCTTGTCGCCCTGCAGCAGGATGTCGACCTTGACCAGGTCCGCCTCCTGCTGTCCGGCGGGCTCGTAGTCGAGCGAGGCATAGCCCTGTGTCTTGGACTTGAGCTGATCGAAGAAGTCGAAGACGATCTCACCGAGCGGCATCATGTAGCGGAGCTCGACCCGCTCCTCGGAGAAGTACTCCATGCCCAGCAGTGCTCCGCGGCGCGACTGGCACAGCTCCATGACCGTGCCCACGTAGTCCTTCGGCAGCAGGATCGCTGTCTTGACCATGGGCTCGGACACCGAGCCGATGCGGCCGTCCGGGTACTCGCTCGGGTTGGTCACCGTCACGGTCTCGCCGGTGTCGCTGGTGAGGACCTCGTAGATCACGCTGGGAGCGGTGGTGATGAGGTCGAGACCGAACTCGCGCTCGAGACGCTCGGTGATGATCTCGAGGTGGAGGAGCCCGAGGAACCCGCAGCGGAAGCCGAAGCCGAGGGCGACCGACGTCTCAGGCTCGTACTGCAGTGAAGCGTCGGAGAGCTTGAGCTTGTCGAGCGCCTCGCGGAGCTCCGCGTAGTCGCTGCCGTCGATCGGGTAGACGCCCGAGAACACCATCGGCTTGGGATCGGTGTAGCCCGCCAGAGCCTGGGTCGAGGGCTTGCGTGCCGACGTGATCGTGTCACCGACCTTCGACAGGCGCACGTCCTTCACACCGGTGATCAGGTAGCCCACCTCGCCGACGCCGAGCCCCTTGGAGGGCACCGGTTCGGGGCTGGACACGCCGACCTCGAGTGCCTCGTGGTTGGCACCCGTCGACATCATCTGGATCCGCTCTCGCGGCGAGAGGCTGCCGTCGATCATGCGGACGTAAGTGACGACACCGCGGTAGGCGTCGTAGACGGAGTCGAAGATCATGGCACGGGCGGGGGCATCGGCATCGCCGACCGGGGCCGGGATCTCTTTCACCAGTCGGTCGAGCAGTTCCTCGACGCCGACACCGGTCTTACCCGAGACGCGCAGCACGTCTTCCGGCTTGCCTCCGATGAGGGATGCCAGTTCCTTGGCGTACTTGTCGGGGTCGGCGGCCGGAAGGTCGATCTTGTTCAGCACGGGGATGATGTGGAGGTCGTTCTCGAGCGCCAGGTAGAGGTTCGCCAGCGTCTGGGCCTCGATGCCCTGCGCGGCGTCGACGAGCAGGATCGCTCCCTCGCAGGCGGCGAGAGAGCGCGACACCTCGTAGGTGAAGTCGACGTGACCGGGCGTGTCGATCATGTTGAGGGCGAAGGTCTCGCCCTCGATCTGCCACGGCATCCGCACGGCCTGGCTCTTGATCGTGATGCCGCGCTCGCGCTCGATGTCCATGCGGTCGAGGTACTGGGCGCGCATGTCGCGATCGGAGACCACGCCGGTGATCTGGAGCATGCGGTCGGCGAGGGTCGACTTGCCGTGATCGATGTGCGCGATGATGCAGAAGTTGCGGATCTGCGCCGAAGGCGTCGCGGCAGGCTGAAGCGGAGTGAGGGCGCGTGGTGACATGTCCTGTCGATTCTACGGTGAGGCGAGGCTATTGCCCGCTTCGTCCGATCCGGTGATATTCTGCCGAGGTTGCCCGGGAGCCATCCGTGACACCGGATCCCGTGAGCGATAAGACTCCGTCACAGACCAAGTGCAGGCGTCGTGTCGCGCAGATCGGCTGATGGTGCTTGACTGTCTTCCCGGCTCAGCGTTGCGTCGGCGGATCCCGCGCGCGTCTGTAAAAGAGAAAGAATCAACACCTTGATCAAGTATCTGTTGCGCCGCCTGCTGGGATGGGTGCTCATGATCGTCCTCGCGACGAACATCACCTACTTCCTCGCGTGGCTGTATCTCGATCCTGAGAACAACTACGTCGGACGCCGACCGCCGCTCTCGCCCGAGCAGATCGACAATCTTCTCGTCCCGCGCAATCTGAGCGAGTCCGTTCCGCTGCTCGAGCGGTGGTGGACCTGGTTCTCCAGCATCCTCTTCCGCTGGGACTGGGGCGTGGGCCCCACCGGTGAGTCGGTCAACGAGCAGGTCGCCTATCGTGTCTGGATCAGCGCTGAACTGGTTCTCGGCGCGACGATCATCACGACGGTCCTCGGCATCGCTCTGGGTGTCTACACGGCATCGCGGCAGTACAAGCTCGCAGACCGCATCGGTCAGGGCACGAGCATCATCACGATGAACATCCCGACCGTCGTCGCGGGCTTCGCGCTGGTGCTGCTGGCGATCAACTTCAACAACGCGGTCGGCACGACCGTCTTCTACGTGGTGGGCTCCTCCAGTCAGGGGGTGGAGGGCTTCTTCCCGGTGCTCATAGATGTGCTGCAGCATCTGACCCTGCCCACCCTCGGTCTCGTGCTCACCGGCTACGCCTCGATCCACTTCCTGCAGCGCTCTCTGCTGCTCGACAACATCAAGGCCGACTACGTCCGCACCGCGCGGGCCAAGGGGCTCACCAAGCAGCAGGCCATCCGCAAGCACGCGCTGCGTACGTCGCTCATCCCGGTGACGACGCAGGTCGCGTTCACGATCCCCGCGGTGTTCACCGGAGCGGTGCTGACCGAGACGATCTTCAACTGGAACGGTATGGGTCGCTACTTCATCCAGACC
>NZ_JAGGPD010000226.1:0-428 GCF_018613995.1 Microbacterium sp. ISL-103
GAGGTGGGCGCGGGCGGCGACCTCGGGCACGACGCCGCCGTAGCGGGCGTGCTCGTCCATGCTCGAGGCGATCGTATTCGACAGCAGGGTGCGTCCTCGGACGATCCCGATGCCGGTCTCGTCGCAGCTCGTCTCTATGCCCAGCACCAGCGGCTCGGTCATGCGGTCTCCTCCTTCGCGGCATCCGGAGCGGACTCGTCTCGGTGGTCGGAACGCCGATGCTGCAGCGCGAGGCGCATCACGATCGCGTCGATGTCGTCGGGCTGGTAGTACCGCGGGCGGCGGGCTATCTCGTCGAACCCCTCGGAGCGGTAGAGACCCTCGGCACCCGGGTTGTCGGCGCGCACCTCGAGGAAGACCTCACGGGCTCCGCGTTCGACGGCCGTGTCGAGCAGCGCCCGCAGCAGAGCGCGACCTCGCCCGGCCCC
>NZ_JAGGPD010000226.1:437-14216 GCF_018613995.1 Microbacterium sp. ISL-103
CCGTCGTGCTCGTCGACCAGGTAGCGGCCGTGCGGACTCGCAAGCTCGAGCGCCATCGCCTCGGAGCTCCACGCGTCGGTGGGGAACGACCGGCGCTCTATCGCCATGATGGCCTCGAGGTCGTCCGGCGTCGCTTCGCGCAGAGTCATGAGCCCACCTTCTTGGGCGCTCCGGGAACCCTGACGTCGGGCTGCCGCAGATACAGAGGCTCGGCTCCGGTGAGCGTTCGGCCCGCGGCCACCGCTCGGGCGCCGACACGGGCGAGGTCGACGGCCGAGAGCGTCTCGGCGTCGATGCGGCGGATCCCGTCGAGGTGCTCGTCGGCGTCGACCCTGGCGACCAGCACGGTGTCGGCGGTGACGTGGGGGATGCCGTCGGCATCCGTCCCGTCGAAGACCGTGATCGCGACCTCGCGACGTCGAGCATCCGTGACGATCGCGAACGGGCCGGTGACGGCGTCGTGCTCGATCGCGGTGAGTGCTGCGGCGAAGTGGCTCGGCACGTCGACGACCGGGATGCCGCGGCCCATCGCGAACGTGCGGGACGTGGCGATGCCGATGCGCAATCCGGTGAAGGGGCCGGGACCCATGCCGGCCACGACGTGATTGATCGACCCGGCGCCCGCCGCGTCGAGCGCGCGGACGAGCAGTTCCCCGATGACCTCCGCATGACCCAGCGGGTCGGCGGCGGAAGCGTCGGACAGACGGGTGCCGTCATCGTCGATGAGGGCGACGGCAGTACCCAGAGAGGTGTCGACGGCGAGGATCACCTCTCCAGGGTAGTCGTCGTTCAACCCGCGATCGCTGAGCGTCCTCCGCGCGTGATGGTCACGTGCCGCGGGGCGTCGGCGTCGAGTTCCGAGGGGTCGAGATCGTCGCCGGCGCCGACCGGACGCTCGAACTCGATGTCCCACCAGGTCTCGGCGAGTTCCTCGGCCATGCCGCGGCCCCACTCGATCACGACGACCGATCGGGCGAGGTCCAGATCGAGGTCGTCGAGCTCTGCGCCCGAGCCGAGGCGATAGGCGTCGACGTGCACCAGCGGGGCGCGACCGACGAGCGAGGGGTGCGTGCGGGCGATCACGAACGTGGGGCTCTGCACGGGGCCGCGCACCCCGAGCCCTTCGGCGAGTCCGCGGGTGAAGGTCGTCTTGCCGGCCCCCAGCGGACCGGTGAGGATCAGCAGATCACCCGCGTCGAGTTGCTCGCCGATGCGGAAGCCGAGCTGCTCCATCGCGTCAGAGGTCTCGATCTCGAGGCGCCCGAGGAAGGCCGGGTCGACGCTCATGCCGACCGCCGGGGCACGCGTGCGCCGATGCGCGTCACGATCTCGTAGTCGATGGTCGATGCGGCATCGGCCCACTCGGATGCCGAGGGAACACCGAGTGTCGGGTCGCCGAACAGCACGACCTCGTCGCCGATCGACACCGGTGCGTCTCCGACATCGACGACGAACTGGTCCATGGCGATGCGGCCGACGTTCGTGTATCGGCGACCGGCGATCGACACGGGCAGGCGACCCGATGCCTGTCGCGGCACTCCGTCGGCATAGCCCAGCGGCACGAGCACCAGCGTGGTGTCGTGCGGCGTGCGATGGTCGTATCCGTACGACACCCCTGCGCCGGCGGGCACTCGGCGGACGGCCGCGATCGCGCCTCGCAGGGTCATGGCCGGGCGGAGCCCCAGCTCGGCGGACGAGCGGTCGTCGAAGGGAGAGAGGCCGTAGATGCCGATGCCGATGCGCACGGCATCCAGTCGCATCTCCGGCAGGTCGATCGCGGCCGCGGTCGCCGCGATGTGGCGGATCTCGGGGTGGATGCCGAACGAGGCCGCTGCGGCGACGGCCTCTTCGAACTTCGACAGAGAGTCGCGGTCATCCTGCGGCGAGGTGTTCGAGAGGTGGCTGAAGAGGCCGATGATGCGCAGTCGCCCGATGCGCTCGAGTCGGGCCGCCTCGGCGAGCACGCGACGCCAGTCGGCCGGCGCGATGCCGTTGCGCGACAGCCCCGTCTCGAACTTGAGGTGCACGCCCACCGGACGATCGACCGACGCGACCGCGCCCGCAGCCTCCAACTGGTCGAACGACGAGATTCCAACCTCGATGTCGTGGGCCGCCGCCTGGTCGAACCGCTCGCCCGGAGCATGCAGCCACGCCACGATCGGCGCGGTGATGCCCTGACGACGCAGCTCGAGCGCCTCGGGGATCTCGGCGACGCCCAGACGGGTCGCGCCCCCGGCGAGGGCTGCGACGGCGGCTGCCGCCGCGCCATGACCGTAGGCGTTCGCCTTGACGACGGCGATGACCTGCACGCCGGTGAGACGGCGGAAGTGGCGGACGTTGTCGCTGATGGCATCCAGCTCGATGCGGGCCTCGCGGAACGGAACGGTCACAGCGGCTCTCCTTCGGCGACGACGAATGCGGCGGCGAGCCCCGCGTCGTGGGTGAGGGTCAGATGCAATCGGGTGATGCCGCGCTCTGCGACGACGTCGGCGGTCGATCCCGAGAGCACGAAGTGCGGGCGACCCGAGGCCTCGGAGGCGATCTCGATCCCGATCCAGTGCACGCCGTCCGACCCGCCGAGGGTCTTGATCAGGGCTTCCTTGGCGGCATAGCGCGCGGCCAGCGAAGGAAGCCGCAGCTCCCGCTCGCTCGGCGCGAAGAGACGCTCCCGCAGACGTGGCGTGCGCTCGAGTGTGCGCTCGAACCGCGGGATGTCCACGAGGTCGATGCCGGTCCCGATGATCACCCGTTCAGCCTAGTCGCGGCATCCGTCGGCTTCCGGCCCCTGGCCCTTCCTCAGCCCCTCCGGGTCCCCCGGATCCCTGGCTCCCGGCTCCCGGCTCCCGGCTCCCGGCTCCCGGCCGCCGGCTCCTCATCACACCTGCATGCTCAGATCACATGTGCATGCTCAGTTTCCCGATTTCGACCTGCATCCGTCGTCTGAGCATGCACATGTGCGGATGACTTCGCCTGCGCATGTGTGGATGACTTCTCCTGCACACCCGTCATGACGCAGACGATTCTCCACGATGTTCGGGTTTCGGTCATCCGGTGGCCCCACCGACGTCGGATGCTCGGAGGATGATCGAACCGTCAGACCTCCTCCATACCCTCGGCGGAATCGCGCGCGGGACGCATCTGCAGCAGTTCGGAGCGACTCGCGCTCAACTCGCGGTTGCGGCTCGCACAGGCACGATCAGCCGCATCCGTCAGGGGGTCTACGCTCTGTCGACCGCGGATCCGAAGGTCGTCGCTGCGGCAGCGCACGGCGGGGCTCTCACCTGTGCGGATGCGCTCCGCGCGCACGGCGTCTGGGTGCTTCCGCAGGTCGATCCGATCGTGCACGTGTGGGTGGGCCGCTCGGGCCGCAGGCACCCGCACACCCCGTGCGAATGCATCTCTCATCACTCCCCCGGCACTGCCGGTCTCGGGCTGGCTCCGGTCGCAGCTGCTCTGATCCACGCGTACAGATGCCTCGATCAGGAGGCGTTCTTCGAGGCGTACGAGTCCGCGTGGAACCAGCGCCTGCTCTCCGCGCCCGACCGCAAGAGGATCCGGCGCGAGTTTCCGAAGTCGGCCCACTGGCTACTGGATCTCGCACGACCCGACGCCGAGAGCGGACTCGAGTCGATCCTTCGCCTGAGACTGCATCTGCTCGGGATACGTCTCGATTGCCAGGTGGTCATCGGTGGCGTCGGTCGCGTCGACTTCGTCGCCGAGCGGCGCGTGATCATCGAAGTCGACGGCAGGCGGAACCACGACGGCCCCGAGATGCGGCACAAGGATCTGACGAGGGACGCCGCGGCATCCCGTCTGGGATTCGAGACGCTGCGATTCGACTACGCCATGATCATCCACGACTGGGATGCCGTTGTTCGCGCCGTCATGTCGGCTGTCGCGCGGGCGCGGCGATGATCTGCCCACAGTCGCATGCTCAAAAAACGGATGCATGCCCAGATCGCTCATCTGGGCATGCATCCGTGATTCTGACCTGCAGGTGTACAGGCCCGGCCGAGAGCCGGGAAACCTGCAGGTGTACGGGCCCAGCCACACGGCCGGGAAACCTGCAGGTGTACAGGCGGAGCCACACGGCGGGGAGACCTGCAGGTGTACAGGCCCAGCCGAGAGCCGGGAAACCGCCCAGCCGAGTCTTACTCGACGGTGACGGACTTCGCGAGGTTGCGCGGCTGGTCGACGTCGAGACCCTTGGCCGTGGCGAGAGCCATGGCGAAGATCTGCAGCGGCACGACGGCCAGCAGCGGCTCGAACATGGCACCGGCCAGCGGGATGCGGATGACCTCGTCGGCGAACGGCAGCACGGCCGCATCGCCCTCTTCGGCCACGACGATCACGCGAGCGCCGCGAGCGCGGATCTCCTGGATGTTCGAGACGACCTTCGAGTGCACGAGTGCCGAGTGACGCGGCGACGGCACGAGAACGAACACAGGCTGACCCGGCTCGATCAGCGCGATGGGTCCGTGCTTCAGCTCACCGGCGGCGAAGCCCTCGGCGTGGATGTACGAGATCTCCTTGAGCTTCAGCGCACCCTCGAGGGCGATCGGGAAGCCGACGTGGCGACCGAGGAACAGCACCGAGCGGGTGTCGGCCATCCAGCCGGCGAGCTGGGTGACGTGCTCCTGCTCGCTCTCGAGAACCTTGGCGATCTTCTCGGGCAGAGCCGAGAGCTCGGCGACATCGACGGATGCATCCTCGATGGCCCCGCGGACGCGCCCCATGTGCAGGCCGAGCAGCAGCAGCGCGGTGATCTGCGCCGAGAACGCCTTGGTCGAGGCCACGGCGACCTCGGGTCCGGCGTGGGTGTAGACGACGGCATCCGACTCACGCGGAATCGTCGCACCCTGGGTGTTGCAGATCGAGAGGGTGCGCGCGCCGCGCTCGCTCGCGTACTTGACGGCCATGAGCGTGTCCATGGTCTCGCCCGACTGGCTGATCGAGACGACGAGAGTGTCGTCGCCGATCACCGGGTCGCGGTAGCGGAACTCGTGCGCCAGCTCGACATCGACGGGGAGGCGGGCCCACTGCTCGATCGCGTACTTGCCGACGAGGGCCGAGTACGCGGCCGTGCCGCACGCGGTGATGATGATGCGGTTGATGCCGATGAACAGCTCGTCGAGTCCGTCGAGCTCGGGGATGATGACCTGGTCGCCCTGGATGCGTCCGCGGATCGTGTTGGCGACGGCCTCGGGCTGCTCGGCGACCTCTTTGGCCATGAAGCTCGACCATCCGCCCTTCTCGGCCGCGGCCGCGTCCCACGAGACGTCGAACGGCTCGGCCTCGACCGGGGTGCCGGCGAAGTCGGTGACGGTGACGGCATCCGGGGTGATCGAGACGATCTGGTCCTGGCCGATGGCGAGCGCCTTGCGGGTGTGCTCGATGAAGGCGGCGACGTCGGAGCCGAGGAAGTTCTCTCCCTCGCCGAGGCCGATGACGAGGGGCGAGTTGCGGCGAGCGCCGACGACGAGGCCGGGGTGCTCTTCGTGCATCGCGAGCAGGGTGAACGCACCCTCGAGGCGGTTGACGACGGCGCGGAAGGCGCCCTGCAGGTCTCCGCCGTTGTTGCGGTACTCGCGGCCGAGCAGAGCGGCAGCGACCTCGGTGTCGGTCTCGCTGCGGAAGCTGACGCCGTCGGCGAGCAGCTCGTCGCGCAGCGAGGCGAAGTTCTCGATGATGCCGTTGTGGATCAGCGCGAGCTTGTCGTCGTCGGCGAGGTGCGGGTGCGCGTTCTCGTCGGTGGGTCCGCCGTGGGTGGCCCACCGGGTGTGCCCGATGCCGGTGTTGCCGTCGGGCAGGGCGGCATCCTTCAGCGAGTCGCGCAGCATGGCGAGCTTGCCCGCCTTCTTGCGCATACCGAGCGAGCCGTCGCCGTCGATGACGGCGACACCCGCGGAGTCATACCCGCGGTACTCGAGACGGGCGAGGCCTGCGAGCAGGATGTCCTGGCTGGGCCGCGGGCCCACGTATCCGACGATTCCACACATGTGGTCAAGAGTAAGGCGGGGTTTTTGCGAAGGTGCCGAACGAATTAATCCGACCCGGTCAGAGCTTGCGCAGCAGCACGCTCTCGACGCTGTGGTCGACGCCCTTGTTGAGCACGAGTCGCGCCCGATGCTTGGTCGGCATGACGTTCTCGACGAGGTTCGGCATGTTGATCTCGTTCCAGTAGCCGAGGGCCGTGGTGATCGCCTCGTCGTCTGTCAGGTGCGCGAACACGTTGAAGTACGACGAGGGATTCGAGAACGCGCCCTGGCGCAGCGCGAGGAACCGGTCGACAGGGAAGAGCCCGACACCGGCGAGAAGCACACCCATAGCGGTCAGCTCGAGTCGGACGATGCGACGCCCCCGCGCGGCGCGAGCGGAATGTGCAGGGATCGACGCGGTTCCGAAGTGGGCGACCGTCGTCACGATGACGCCCGCGATGATCAGGGTGATGTTGAACGTGAGGGCAGAGACATCGTCCGTCACTCCGAGGCTGCTGAGATGCAGCTTCCACCACTCTTCGTCCGATGCGCTCAGCATGCTCGCGAAGGCGCCCACAACGAGGAACAGCATGAGCACCACTGAGAGCATTCCGGGGCTCATGTTCGCCGCTGAGAGAGCGACGAGGTACGCGGTGCACGCCATCGCGGCACCGGCGAGCACGGCACCGGCGAAGGTGAAGACCACCGCACCGACGAAGCTGCGTTCCACGATGTCCGCGATCGCGATCCATCCGAGAAGGGCGATGATGCCGTGGGCGATCGCCAGGGCCGCGATGTCGAACCACCGCATCCTCGCGGGTGACGCACCCGTTGCAGGTTGAACGCGGGCGAGCGAGCGCGCTGCGACGAACACCACGATCGCGGTGATCGCCGCGCCGATCGCGGCGAACTGGCCGATCGAACCGGGGCCGGAGATCGGCATCGTGCCACCCCAGAAGGCCAGCAGCGCGACAGCGGATCCGATGATCAGCGTGACCGCGCCGACGAGCAGCGCCGCGGATTCCCGCGACCCGGCGCTCGCGAGCGGGTGCCGCAACACGGCGGTGAGTGGCAGTCGGTCGATCATGCCGCTCATCCTCGCCCCGCCTTCGGCGAGCCGCGTCACCCGAGAAGTGTGATGATCCAGCCGGAAGTCCGAGGCAAGCTGGAGGTCGAAGAGCGGCTGGAGGCCGGCATGACCGAACTGACCATAGGCGCGATGACCGATGACGCGGACGCGTCCGTGCACCTCGATGCGCGGCGGTTCAACCGTCATACGTTCTGGTGCGGGCAGAGCGGCAGCGGCAAGACCTATGCGCTCGGGGTCGTGCTCGAGCAGCTTCTGCTGCACACCGAGCTGCCTATGCTGATCTTCGATCCGAATGCCGACTTCGTGAGGCTGGCCGAGACGAGGCCGGGGGCGAGGGCCGACTACGCCGAGCAGATATGGCAGAGCGACATACGCGTGTTCCGCTCGGGGCATGACATCGGCGAGCGGCTGCACACCCGCTACCTCGATCTGTCTCCCGCGGCGAAGGCGGCGGTTCTGCAGATCGACCCGATCGCGGATGCCGAGGAGTACAACGTGCTCCTGCACTGGTCGGTGAGCGCCACGGAGTTCGACACCGAGCGGATGCTGCAGCAGTTCCGCGACTCCGGCGACCCGGCGCGGGTGCGTCTCGCGAATCGCATGGAGAATCTCCAGGTCCTCGAATGGGATCTGTGGTCGAGGGGCGCGGCGTCCGTCGTCGACGTGATCGAGGAGCGCCCGCGGGCGACGGTGCTCGACCTCGGGGGATTCGACCATCCTGCCGAGCCGAAGGTGGCGGCACTCGCGGTGCTCGAGCAGCTGTGGGCACGCCGGGAGAGCCGACGGCCGATCCTCATCGTGATCGATGAGGCCCACAATCTCTGTTCACCCGAGCCGCGCACCGCGGTCGAACGAGCGCTCACCGAGCAGCTCGTGCAGATCGCCGCCGAGGGCCGCAAGTTCGGTCTGTGGCTGTTCCTCTCGACCCAGCGGCCGACGAAGATCCATCCGAACGTGCTCTCGCAGTGCGACAACCTCGGACTCATGCGCGTGAACGCCCCGAGGGACATCGCCGAACTCGCCGAGGTGTTCGGCTTCGTCGGTGAAGACGACATCCGGCGGGCGCAGAGCTTCGCTCAGGGGCAGGCGCTGTTCGCCGGAGGCTTCATCGCGCAGCCGACCTTCGTGCAGATGGGTGCGCGGCTCACCGAAGAGGCGGGCGGAGACGTCGTGGTGCCTCTCCGAGCCTGAGGCGTCGGTGCGACCACTCAGCGCACTCAGCGCCATCAGCGCCAGATCGCGGCGATTCCGGCGTTGAGGGCGGTCAGGATGCCGACGAGCCAGAACATCTGACCTCAGCCGCGCAGCGCGCGCGTGACGAGCGCGGTGCGCAGCGCGGCATCCGCAGCCTCCGCACCCTTGTCTTCCTTCGATCCCTCGAGTCCGGCACGATCGAGGCCCTGCTTCTCGTCGTCGAGGGTGAGGACGCCGAAGCCGACCGGCTTGCCCGCGTCGAGTGCGACCCTCGTCAGCCCGTCGGTCGTGGCCGCCGAGACGTACTCGAAGTGGGGGGTGCCGCCGCGGATGATCACGCCGAGTGCGATCACCGCGTCCGCGCCGCCGGCGAAGGCGGCCTGCGCCGCGAGCGCGAGTTCGAACGACCCGGGCACGCGCACGAGGCGGTGCGTGGCGCCGGCCTCGTTCAGCACGCGCTCGGCGCCGGCGATCAGGCCGTTCGAGATGGTCTCGTGCCACGTGCCTGCGACGATGACGACATCGAGTCCGCGTCCGTCGATCTTCTCCGTCTGGGGTGCTCCTGCGCCGCTCATGCGTCGTCCTTCTTTCCTTCGGCGAGAGCCTCAGCGAGCTCTGCCTCTCCGATGATGTGACCCATGCGGTCACGCTTGGTCTCGAGGTACTGGTGGTTGTTCGGGCCGACTCCGACGATCAGCGGCACCTGCTCGACCACGTCGAGTCCGAGGCCGCGCAGCTGGTTCACCTTGTCGGTGTTGTTCGTCAGCAGGCGCACCTTCGACACCCCGAGGTCGGCGAGGATGCCGGCGGCGGCCGCGTAGTCGCGGGCATCGGCGGGAAGCCCGAGTGCGAGGTTGGCATCGACCGTGTCGAGGCCCTCCTCCTGCAGGCTGTAGGCGCGGAGCTTGTTGATGAGACCGATGCCCCGACCCTCGTGGCCGCGCATGTAGATGACGATGCCGCCGTCCTGCTCGATCGCGTCGAGTGCCGCATCGAGCTGCGGGCCGCACTCGCACTTCAACGACCCGAAGGCCTCGCCGGTCAAGCACTCCGAGTGCACCCGCACGAGGGCGGTCTCACCCGGTTCGCCCGAGACGACGGCGATGTGGTCGGTGCCGGTGACCCGGTCCTTGTAGGCGAGGAAGCGGAAGGTGCCGTGCGTCGTCGGCACCGTCGCGTCGGCCCTGAGGCTCACTCTGCGGCTGGCGCGTTCGGGAGCCCAGCCGGTGGGGTCGATCTCATTGAGGTGGGCGATGAGCTGCTCGATGGTGATGACGGGCACGCCGTCGCGCTGCCCGAGGTCGAGCAGGCCGGGAAGACGCATCATGCTGCCGTCCTCGGCGACGACCTCGGCGATCGCGCCGACCGGGCGGAGCCCCGCGAGCTTCATCAGATCGACCGCGGCTTCGGTGTGACCGCTGCGCTCGCGCACACCGCCGTCGACCGCCCGCAGGGGCAGGACGTGACCGGGGCGGATGATGCTCGTCGCGGTCGACGCGGGGTTCGCCAGCACGTTCAGCGTGTGCGCGCGGTCGTGTGCGCTGATCCCGGTGGTCACGCCCTCTGCGGCGTCGACGCTCACGGTGTACGCGGTCGAGCGCGCGTCTTCGGAGGCGGCGACCATCGGCTGCAGGTTGAGGTTGTCGGCGAGATCGGTCGGCATCGGCGCGCAGATGAATCCCGACGACCAGCGAACCGTCCAGGCCACCCACTCGGGCGTCGCGAGCTCGGCCGAGAGGATGACGTCGCCCTCGTTCTCGCGGTTCTCGTCGTCCGCGACGAGCACGGGGCGCCCGGCGCGCAGGGCCTCGAGGGCCTCGGGGATGGTGGAAAGGCTCACAGCGAGCCTCCTTCCGGTGCTGCCCGGAACGCCAGAAGGCGTTCGACATGGCGGGCGAGGATGTCGGTCTCGAGGTTCACGCGGTCTCCGACCGTGCGAGAGCCGAGGGTGGTGGCGGCGAGGGTCTCAGGGATCAGCGACACCTCGAACCAGTGCTCGGTCGCACCGGCCTCGCTGACTGCGCTCACGGTGAGCGAGGTGCCGTCGACGGAGATGGATCCCTTGTCTACGACGAGCGGGGCGAGATCGTCGGGCAGTGAGACGCGCAGCACGCTCCACTGCTCTCCCGGTCGCACCTCGACGATGCTGCCGACGCCGTCGACGTGACCCTGCACGATGTGGCCGCCGAGGCGCGCCCCGACCGGCATCGCCTTCTCGATGTTCACCCGGGTGCCGACGGATGCTCCGCCGAGGGCTGCGACGTCGAGGGTCTGCTTCATCACATCCGCGTCGAAGGTGTCGGCGGTCGAGCCGACGACGGTGAGGCACACGCCCGACACTGCGATCGATTCGCCGTGGATCGCGTCCGATGCGGCCTTCGCAGCGCGCACGGTCAGACGCCACCCGTCTCCGGCGGGTGCGATCGCAGTGATCTCGCCGATCTCCTCGATGATTCCGGTGAACATCAGGGGGCTCCTTCTTCCAGATGATTCGCGGGGGAGGCGATCGCGAGAAGATCTGCTCCGAGGGGCAGCCATTCGTCGATCGTCAGACGGCGGGCGGCGTCGATCGAGCCGACGCCGATGTCGGTGAGTGCCAGACGGTCGCCGCCGAGCAGCACCGGGGCGATGTAGGCGAGAACCCGGTCGGCGAGACCTGCGGCGATGAAGGCGCTCGCCAGCGTCGGACCGCCTTCGACGAACACGCTCTGGACTCCGCGGGAGTGCAGGTCTGCGAGAACCGAGTGCAGATCGCGGGTGTCGTAGAAGAGCGGCGTCTGCGGGTGCCGCCGGATCGCGGCATCGTCGGGCGTGGGCCGCGAGCCGATGACGACCGGCACCGGCTGGTTCTCGAACAGCACATCGCCGTCGCGAGCGGTGAGAGAAGGGTCATCGGAGAGCACGGTGCCGGTTCCGACGGCGATCGCATCTGCTGCGGCACGACGCCGATGCACGTCGGCTCGGGCCTGCGGCCCGGTGATCCACTGGCTCGAGCCGTCGGATGCCGCGGCGCGACCGTCGAGCGACTGCGCCCATTTCACGGTGACGTGCGGGCGGCCGAGGCGCTGCGCGGTGAGCCAGCCGTCGATGATCGAGTGCGCGATTCCTGCCTGTTCGCCGGCATCGACGCTCACACCCGCCGAACGCAGGCGATCGGCGCCGCCGCCCGACACGGCACCGGGGTCGTCGAGCGCGTAGACGACCCGCGAGACACCGGCATCGATGAGCGCGAGCGCGCAGGGACCGGTACGCCCGGTGTGATTGCAGGGTTCGAGAGTCACCACGGCCGTCGCGCCGTGCGCGGCTCCCGGTGCGAGCTTCGAGAGGGCGTCGACCTCGGCATGCGGGGTGCCGGCGCCATGGTGCCAGCCCTCGGCGATCACGTCGCCGTCGGACGAGAGGATGACGGCGCCGACCTGCGGGTTCACACCTCGAGGGCCGAGCGTCGCGAGCTCGAGCGCACGGGACATCGCCCGGCGTTCCGCCTCGTTCACTGCCATCCGTGGTCCTCTCTGAGGCTCCGGGGATTCTCCTCGAGAGGAGGTGAAGGCAGAACGCGCGCGCGTCGGCGCACCGTGCTGCCTCCCTTCCGGACTAGCGAGGCTGCGCCTCGCATCACCGTCGGTCCCGGATTTCCACCGGATCGGCACCTCGGAGAACCGAGACGCTCGCGGACTGTCACCGCCGGTTCGGATTCCCACCGACCCCGGAGCACGTTGATGCTCTGAGTGTACTCAACGCACCCGGATGCATTTCATTCCGCGTCGAAGTGCTACTTCAGCAGCCGTGACAGGCGACGATCGGCGAGCGGCTTGCCCCCGGTCTGACAGGTCGGGCAGTACTCGAGAGAGCGGTCGGCGAAGAAGACGCTGCGCACGGTGTCTCCGCACACGGGGCACGCCTCGCCGCGTCGGGCGTGCACCTGCATTCCTCGGCGCTTCGCGTCTTTGAGATCGGCCGGGGGTTTGCCCGACGCCTCGGCGACCGCATCCGTCAGCGTCGTCTGCATCGCCGCGAACAGTCGGTCGACCTCGTCGTCGCCCAGCTTGTCGGCGATCGCGTAGGGAGACATGCGGGCCGCGTGCAGGATCTCGTCGGAATAGGCGTTGCCGATGCCGGCGATGATGCTCTGATCGCGCAGCAGACCCTTGATCTGCGTGCGCCGGCCGTCGAGCAGACCGGCGAAGACCTCCCTCGTGAACGACTCGTCGAGCGGGTCGGGTCCGAGCCGGGCGATGCCGGGCACCTCTTCGGGGTCGCGCACCACGTATACGGCCAGGGACTTCTTCGTACCGGCTTCGGTGAGGTCGAACCCGCTCTCGTCATCGAGTGCGACGCGCAGCGCGATCGGCGACTTGCCCGGCTTGATCAGCGTCGTAGGCAGAGTCTCGTACCAGCGCAGCCACCCGGCTTTGGCGAGATGGAAGACGAGGTGCAGGTCGGCGCCGCAGGAGAGCACGATGAACTTGCCCTGCCTCGATGCGGCGGTGATCTCGGCACCGTGCAGCGCGGTGTTCGGCGGGTCGTACGTCTTCAGTGCCGCGATCGCACCCACGGCCGTGCGGACGATCGTGCGCCCCACGGCCCGCTCCTCAAGGAACGTCGTCAGGCCCTGGACTTCCGGCATCTCAGGCATGCGCTCATCCTGCCACCGACCTCCGACGCTCGACTAGAGCACCTGTGCCGAGAGCATCGACCAGTCCACCGGAGTGCGGTCGTCGGACGCGAGGAGTCCGGCGAACCAGCCGTCGTCACGGCCGCGGGGGCCTGCGAGCGCCTGACGCCCGAGTCCCTCATATCGGAATCCGAGTGCGCGAGCGGCCCTGGCCGAGGGCACGTTGCCCGCGACCGCGCGCCAGCCGAGCCGGGCGAGCCCCAGTTCGGTGAATCCCCAGTCCACGACGGCGCGAGCCGCCTCGACGAGGTAACCGTTGCCGCGTGCGGGGGCAACGACCCAGTAGCCGATCTCGGCATACCCGCCGGTGTGGTGCTCCGTGATGTGATGCAGCCCGATCGAGGCGACCAGTTCGCCGTCGCGATAGGCGCACCAGATCGTCTGGCTGCCGGCTGCCCACCATTCGCTGATCAGGCGCACGTAGTCCTCGGCATCGGCGCGCGTGTACGGGCTCGGCACGGTGGTCCATCGGGGGATCTCCGGGTCCTGACAGGCGGCGGTGATCGCGTCGATGTCGCTCTCGTCCGGCACGCGCAGGACAAGACGCTCGGTGGTGAGGATGACCGGTTCCATCCCGGCATCCTATGGGCGGTGAAGTGCCCGCCCAGAGACCCGGGAGCCCCGTGTCTGTGGCCGCGGCTAGGCTTGTGCGGTGACTGTGCCGGGGATTCTGCGCGCCTTGGAAGAGGCATCTCTTTTTCGTGACGCCCTGACGTGGGCTCAGACCGATGCCGACCTCGGGCTCGTCGACGGCCTCGATGCTCCGGCGCCCGCCGGTCTGCTCGACAAGCGCCGTGCCGCCGGGCATCCCGCACCCCTGCTGACGGTCCTCCCGACCCGCA
>NZ_JAGGPD010000227.1 GCF_018613995.1 Microbacterium sp. ISL-103
CCGGCACTCGGCCGTTGCGATACACCCGGTGGGTGACCTTCACATCCAATCGCTGCGCACGTGACGCGAACGTCTGGATCTTGGCGATCTTCTCTTCGACACCGGTTCGGAAGCGATCGGTGATACCGACCCCGACGCCAACGATGCTCGGTTCCATTGCTGCCTCCTTTTCCCGTTCCTCCCGGGGGCGGACCGTGGTCGCCTTGTGTCCCCCCACGGTAGTCCGCATGCCGACGGAAGTCACGGGTCATTTCCTGCGTGTCCCCGATGCGTTCGCATTCCGTTCGCTGTGACGGGGTGTCGCCGCCAGCGCCACACCCGCGACGACGTGGAAGCCGGCGGCGCGCAGTGCGCGCGCCCCCTCGTCGAACGTCGCGCCCGTGGTCATCACGTCATCGACGAGCATCACGGCTTGACCGCTGCCCTGCCGACGAGCGCGCATGCTCGCCCTCACGTTCGCGATCCGCTGATCCGCGTCGAGCCCTCGCTGATCCGCGCTGCGACGACTCACGCTCAGCAGGCGCTCCGACTGCTCTCCCGCACGGCGGAGGAGGAGCTCCGGCACGCGGTATCCCCTCGCGCGGAAGGAATGACGGGAGGTCGGGATCGGCGCCACGAGCGGTCTGCTCCGGGTCTGCGCGCCCCGCTCGGCGCGGAGCACGTCACCCAGGACAGCGCCGAGCGGACGAGCAGCCATCGTCTCGCCCGAGTCCTTCATCCTGCGGATGCACCGCGCCGCCACCGCTTCGAAGGGCACAGCAGCCCGCACCCGAAGGCCCGCCGGGGTGCGCAGCTCGAGCGGGGCGGGGACGAGCTGCCGCCGACACGCCTCGCACAGCATCGTCTCAGGCTGATCGCAGCCGGCGCACGTCGCAGCGAGCAGAAGGGCGAGGATCTCCGCACAGGCGACGCGGATGGTCGAGGGCATCGGCATCCGTCGATCTTCTCCGCGCGCGATCGCGTCCGCAGCAGCCTGCCGCTGCGGTGCCCGACATCTGTCAGCAACGCATGCTGTGCCGGATCCGTGCAGAGACGGTGCTCAGTAGCCCGCTCTGGTCGCGAGAAGCGAGACGCCGGTGACCGACTCGCTCCACGCAGAGCCGCTCCGTGCGAACACCGCGCCGTCGGCGCCGAGCAGACGCACTCCGGTGGCTGCGCGCGAACCGGCGATGGACACGGTCCCCGTGGGCGCGACCTCGGAGGTGCCGGTGCCGCCGACGACCTGGGTGAGCACCAGCCGATCGTCGAGATCGGACAGCAGACCCAGGCGATCGGCGCCGAGCCAGACGAGGCCTGCCACGCTGCCGTCGAGTCTGGTCAGCGGCTTGGTCGGGCCGAGCGCGGTCGGCACGCCCTCTTCATCGCGGATCACCGCCGAGACCACGACCCATCGTTGGCCTCCGACCACGATGACGGCCGCGACCCGCGCGCCGTCGGCCGAGACCCGGATAGCCGAGACGGCCGACGCGTCCGGCCACGCATCGTCGATGGGCCTCGGCTCGACGTCGCTGTCGATCGCCTGCAGTGCGGCCGGCGCGTTGGACGGCACCGACCAGGTGAACCCGTAGGGGTCCATGGTGGGCCGCACCAGCGACGACCTCTCGTCCAGAGCGTCGAACCGGCCGTCCCCCGCCAGATACACGTGCCCGTCGGCCAGCTGGACGGCAGCCTGCGAGTCGTCGATCGAGACGTCGACGGCTCTGATCGCCTGAGGCGCGGCGAGGATCTGCTCCGTCACGCCGGGGATCGGAGTGATCTCTCCGCCCACGAGGGTGCCGAACTCTCCGTCCTTCAGCACGATGCTGCCCGCCTCGACCGGAACATCGACGAGCTTGACGACGCCGGCCTCGAGTGTGCGCCCGTCGACCGTGAAGCGCACCTGGTTGATCTGCACGCCTGCAGCGATCAGCGACGCCTGCAGCTGCGTGCGCATCCTGGCGAGTGTCTTGGGGTCGAGGCTCAGTGCCGCCCGGTTCAGAGCGACATCGGCGACCTGGTCGACGTCGATCGGCACGGCGTCGCGTGCGAGCTGAACTCCCGGGGGGAATGCGCTCTGCACCGCGGGATCCAGCCATGGGCTGGGTGCGCCGCCGATCAGCGACTGCGCGATCGTCGTCGCGATCGTCGCTCGCCGCGGGAACCAGCGGACATCCGGCACGAGTCGTTCCCACGTCTGGTCGTAGTACTGCAGCGCGTAGTCGTCGTACACGCGCGCGAACCGGGATTCGTCGATCACGACACCGTCAGGGGCATCGGCGATGCGCCACTGCCCGTTGGTGCGCACGACGACGAACGCCGAGTTCGATGCAGCGAACGCCTCGGAGTATGCCCCTGTCGCATCGACACTGGCCACCTGGTCGAAGCGCACCCGCACGTCGGCCGTGTCTCCGTCATCCGCCTCCGTGTCATCTTCGATGCTCGAGAGGAAGGAACGGGAGTCGGCACTGATGTCGATCGACACCCCGGTGTTCGGGCGCCAGGTCGAGGCGAGCTCGGGCGTCAGGAACTTGCGCGCGGTGTCCCAGTTGTCGGCGGGTGTGATCGCCGCCTCCATGAACCCCTCGACGATCGCAGCCGGCCCCACCCCGTCGACCGGGCCGGAGGCGAGGGGCAGGAAGTCCTGGTCCTCCGGCGATGCCCCGAGGGCAAGACCGGGCTGCACGTCGCCGGTCGTCGGGAGGCCGGTGCAGGCGGAGAGCAGGAGGGCGACCGTCGCGATCGCGAGCCCGCGCACCAGGCGACGAGTTCTGGCGATCATTCGATGCTCCCTCGATCGAACAGCTCGGCGGGGATGTCGGCGAGCTGGATCGGCTGAGTCGCATCGCCGAGCTCGGCGAGGGGCTCCTGCGGCTCGACCTGGATCGGTGACGGCCCCTCGAGCACGTCTCCGCCACGAGGCAGCGTGAGCACGAAGTTCGTGCCGACCCCGAGCCCGGACCACACGGCCAGCGTGCCGCCGTGCAGCGTCGCGTCGCCGAGTGCGATCGACAGCCCGAGCCCCGTGCCGCCGATGGTGCGCTGACGCGACGGATCGGCCCTCCAGAATCGGTCGAAGACGCGTTCGGCGTCCGCCGGATCCATTCCGAGCCCGAAATCGCGCACTCCCGCGGCCACGGCGTACTGATTGCTGTCGACGGTGACGACGATGGGCCTTCCCTCGCCGTGCTCGATCGCGTTGCCGACGAGATTGCGCAGCACTCGCCGCACACGTCGCGGGTCCATGTCCACCGGCGAGTATCCGCCGGGAGCGACCAGCCTCAGCTCGCTGCCGCGCTCGTCGGCCAGGGGCTTCATCTGGTCGATGATGTCCTCGGCGAGGTGGGCGAGGCTCGTCGCCTCGAGCTCCAGCTGAACGGACCCGGCGTCGTACCGGCTGATCTCCAGCAGGTCGGACAGCAGCGTCTCGAACCGCTGCACCTGAGTGTGCAGGAGCTCGGTGGTGCGCGCGGTCGTCGGATCGAATTCGCCCCGCTGGTCGTTCAGCATGTCGGCGGCGAGCCGGATCGTGGTGAGAGGGGTCCGGAGCTCGTGCGACACATCCGACACGAACCTCTGCTGCACGAGCGAGAGCTCGCCGAGCTCCTTGATCTGAGACTCGATGCTGTCCGCCATGGCGTTGAAGGAGCGCCCCAGGGTCGCGATCTCATCCTCCCCATGCACGTCGATGCGGACGCCGAGGTCTCCCGACGCCAGCCGGGCGCTCGTCTCGGCGGCCTCGACGATCGGCGTGGAGACGGTGCGTAGCACGATGAACGAGATCGCAGCGACGATCGCGACGAGTCCGATCCCGGCGATCCAGAGAGTGCGCTGGACGAAGGTGAGCGTGTTGTCGGCATCGGCGAGGTCGTACGCGAAGTACAGCTCGAAGGGTCCTGCCTCCGGTACCTGCAGCTGCTGCCCGACGATGATCCCGGGGACGACGCGTCCGCCGACGTCGAGCCCGACGGATTGCCAGGACTGCCTGTCGTCGAACTGCACCACCCGATTGCTGAGCCCGCTGCTGATGACGTTGGCGCTGAGCCCCGCCGAGAATCCGTTGAGAGAGACGGCATCGGCATCGACGTCGATCCGGATGCCGGCGAACCCCTCAGCGGTCGAGTAGCGACGGAGGTCGGCCTGCACGCTGTCCCACAGCTCCTGCAGGGCAGCGGGTTCATCTCCCAGTGCTGCGGAATCGAGGGTCATCTGCGCCTGGTTCACGGCACGCGCCGCATCCTCGAGCGCCTCGTTCTTCCTCGACTCGAAGAGATCGTTCTGGATGACCAGCGCCATGGTCACGCAGGTGATCAGGATCGCGGTCGAGGTCAGGAGCAGTGTGATCGTCAGTGTGCGGAACCGCAGCGACCTGCGCCACAGCGCGCGGGTCACGGTCGGCCAGCCGCGCCAGTCGCGGATGACAGCGACCGCCGTCGTGGTCGCCGAGGTCGCGGCCATGGTGCTCTTAGCCCGCGCTCCCGGCACGGTAGCCCACGCCACGCACCGTCATGACGATCTTGGGATTGTCGGGATCGAGCTCGACCTTGGCGCGCAGTCGCTGCACATGCACATTCACGAGGCGAGTGTCGGCCTTGTAGTGGTAGCCCCAGACCTGTTCGAGCAGCATCTCGCGGGAGAACACCTGCTGCGGCTTGGAGGCGAGCGCCACCAGCAGCTGGAACTCCAGCGGGGTGAGCGCGATCGGCGCCGTGCCTCGACGCACTTCATGGGCATCGACGTCTACCGTGAGGTCTCCGACATGAAGCTGCTCGCCGACGGTCTGAGGCGCGGGACGCAGACGCGTCCGGATGCGGGCGACGAGCTCTTTCGGGTTGAAGGGCTTGACGATGTAGTCGTCTGCCCCGACCTCGAGGCCCCGCACCACGTCGGCGGTGTCGCTGCGTGCGGTGAGCATGATGACGGGCACTCCGGACTCCGCACGGATGCGCGTGCAGATCTCGATGCCGTCCATACCGGGGAGCATCAGGTCGAGCAGCACGAGGTCAGGACGCTGTATGCGCCACTCATCGACCGCCCGCGCACCGTCGGCGCAGAACACCGGTTCGAAGCCCTCCGTGCGCAGCACGATGCCGATCATCTCGGCGAGCGCGGTGTCGTCGTCGACCACAAGAATGCGTGAGGTCATAACTGTTACCTTATGGCACTCAGTTCCACGTCCCTCATGTCTGCGCGTCCGAGCGGTGTTGTGACACGATGGGAGCGCACGACGGAGGGAGTGCCGGTGAGCGGCCAGACGTGGACCCCTGCCCCGAAGAAGGGCATCATCCCCCTGCATCCGCTGACCTTCGGGATGCTGCTGGGCAAGGCCTTCGCGGCGCTTCGACACAACCCGAAGGTGCTGTTCGGCTTCGGCGTCGTGATCCAGCTGGCGGTGGTCACTCTCAGCGCCACCGTGATGGGCTTCGTGTTCGTCAGCACGTTCACGCGGCTCGAGTCGCTGTCGCCCTCATCGCCGGACTTCGAGGCGGTGTTCGCCGGAACCGTGGCGATGAACCTCGTCGCGGGCATCGCGGTCGGTCTCGCATCCATCGCCTTCACCGCCCTCATGCAGGGAGTCGTCGCGGCCGAGATCGGCTACGGGGCGATCGGCGTCAAGGCGTCGCTGGGAACCCTGTGGCGCAGGATGATCCCCTCGTTCTGGCGCCTGGCCGCCTTCGCGTCACTGTCGGTGCTCTTCGTCTTCGGCATCATCGTCATCCTCTTCCTGATCATCGCGGGTTTCATCGCCGGTGGTCTCGGAGAGTCCGCGGGGGCGATCGGCGGGGTCGTGATCCTCGTGATCCTGCTCGTCCTCGCCACCATCCCGCTCACCGTATGGCTCACGACCAAGCTGCTGCTCGTGCCCTCGATCCTCGTGCTCGAGCGGGCGAAGTTCCGAGACGCACTCGTGCGCTCCTGGCGTCTGACCCGCGGTCGGTTCTGGGTCGCCTGGGGAGTCACCTTCCTGATCGGTCTGATGATGGGCGTCGCCATGCAGGTCGTGAGCCTGCCGGTGACCCTCGTGAGCTCGATGCTCGGAACCGTGATCGCACCGACCGGCGCGACCGACACCGCGTCGATCATGGGCTTCGCCTTCGCGTTGATCGTTCCGCAGATCCTGCTTCTCGTGCTGCAGGCGATCACCCTCGTCGTCCAGAGCACCGCGGGCACCCTCGTGTACCTCGACAGTCGGATGCGCTACGAGGGCCTCGACCAGGCTCTGATCGCTCATGTCGAGCGCCGCGACCTGGGGTGGAGCGACGACCAGCTCGGCGATCCGTTCGCGGTCGACCCCTCTCGCGCGGTGACGAACGCCCCGCCTCCCGCGCAGGTGCCGGAATGGGCGATGATGGCGCAGACGGGGTACGACGGGCAGCAGTACCCCGGGCAGCCGCCGTACCCCGCCCAGCCGCCGTACCCCGCACAGCCGTACCCCGCGCAGCAGCAGTACCCCTCTCAGCCGCCCTACGCGCCGGCCCCGCAGTCCGCGCAGGCGACTCCGCCCCCGCCTCCTCCCGCATTCACGCCGCCGACACCGCCTGCTGACACCACCTGGACAGCTCCGGGTTCCGGCGGCGAAGGGTCGGCATGATCCGTCCGTTCGACGACGCCCTCATCCCCGACGGGGACGAAGCCAGGAATTGGGCCGAGCAGGAGCTGTCGGATCCTCGGTACGCGGATGCCACGCCCACCTGGTTCGATCTGATCGCCCGAGACATCGCGCGCTTCCTCGCCGACCTGTTCAGCTCCGACAACGGAGCGAGCGTCGGGCCGTCCGCATTGATCATCGTGGGCATCATCGTGTTCGGGGCGCTGATCGCGGCCCTCATCATCTGGGGGCGCCCGCGCCGAGCGAATGCCGTGCGACGCCCACGGGGTGACCTCCTGGGCTCGGACGACGACCGCTCGGCTGCTCAACTGCGGGCCGATGCCGAGCGCAGCGCCCGCAGCGGAGACTGGGACGAGGCGACCATCCTGCGCTTCCGGGCTCTCGCGCGGGGCCTGCTGGAGCGGGACCTCATCGATCCGGCCCCCGGGGCCACGGCCCAGGGCATCGCACGCGAGGTCGCCTCGGTGTTCCCTGCAGAGGCGGAGGCGGTACGGCATGCCGCGGTCTCGTTCGACGACGTGCGATACCTGCGCCACCCGGCGACCCCCGAACGATACGCCCAGCTCGCCGCCGCCGATGACCCGCTCGTCGCACTGCGACCTGACCTGGTGAGCGCATGACGGTGCTCGCACAACCCGATTCTGCGGCGACGACCACAGCCGAGCGCGTGCCGCGGCGCCGGCGTCTCCGATCGCTGATCGGATGGGCGAACGTCGTCGC